>JAGLTT010000123.1 GCA_023135135.1 Dehalococcoidales bacterium | reverse complement strand
CTTGATATTGTATCGGGGAAGCTTTAATCGGGGGAGGGTTGTGCAAAAAGTAATAACCGACGATATGGACGCCCTGCTGGATATACTGCCGCCTCATATTAAAGAGCCGCTGGTCAAGCAGAAGGATGTCAGCGAACTGCTAGAGGTAGTGCTGGACCTGGGACGCACACCTGAGGCGCGCTTCGCCGGACGGGAAGTCGTGCTGAATGATAAAGAGGTAGAGGAAGCGGATATCGACTACGTGGTGGCGCGTATCGGCAGCTTCGGCGATGATAACCGCGCCGGAATCGAAAGGACCCTCCACCGCATTTCGGCCATCCGTAATCGTAGCGGCCGAATCGTGGGGCTGACGTGCCGGGTGGGGCGTGCCGTATACGGCACAATTAAGGTAATCGAAGACCTGGTACAGTCGGGCAAGAGTGTCCTGCTGCTGGGCAGGCCCGGCATAGGTAAGACGACCATGCTGCGGGAAGTGGCCCGCGTGCTGGCCGATGACGCTGATAAACGGGTTATTATCGTGGACACCTCCAATGAGATTGCGGGCGACGGCGATATACCTCATCCGTCCATCGGTCACGCACGAAGAATGCAGGTAGCCACACCTTCCCTGCAACACGCCGTCATGATAGAAGCGGTGGAAAACCACATGCCCGAGGTAATCGTTATCGACGAGATAGGGACGGAACTGGAAGCTATGGCCGCCCGGACGATAGCCGAACGCGGCGTGCAGCTGGTCGGCACGGCTCACGGCAATACGCTGGACAACCTGATGATGAATCCGACCCTTTCCGACCTTATCGGCGGGATACAGTCGGTAACCCTGGGGGATGAGGAGGCAAGGCGGCGGGGTACGCAAAAGTCCATCCTGGAAAGAAAGTCGCCGCCGACTTTCGATATCGTCGTTGAGATTCAGGAACGTGACAGAGTGGCTATTCACCCGGATGTCGGGGAGGCAGTCGACGTACTGTTACGCGGCACGCCTCCCGGTACCGAGGTACGCTGGCTGGACGAGCAGGGTGAGGTCAAGATAGAAAAGGCTGAAACGGAGAAGTTGAAAGCCGTCCGGGGTAAACGGGGGGCTAAAGAAGCGAAATCGCCTAAAATCTATCTCTTCGGGGTGAACCGTTCCAGAATAGTACAGATGGGCCGGGATTTACGTATCGACCTGGATATCGTCGATAATTTGAATGAAGCCAGCATTTTCGTGACCTCCAAAAATTACTACCGGCGCCGGCCGCAGAAGGTCAGGGATGCCGAAAACACTCACCTGCCCATTTACGTTCTCAGGAGCAACACCCCACCCCAGATGAAGCAGCTGCTGAGCACTATTTCTCCAAAAAAAGATAACGATAAGTCCGGCTCATTCAGGACTGCTACCGATGAGGCCGAAGAGGCCGTAGAGCAGGTAAAAGAAGGCGAGGAAGCTATAGAGCTGAGTCCGCAGAGCTCCTACATACGCCGCCTGCAGCACATCATCGCCCAGCGCAGCGACCTGGATTCGCACAGCTTCGGCAGAGACCCCCACCGGCGGGTGAGGATATATAAAGAGCGCTCCAGATAAATAAACAGGAAGGCGTCTATGGCTCTATTCATTACCTTTGAGGGTGGCGAGGGTTGCGGTAAGAGTGTCCAGTCGCGGCGACTCTACCGGCGTCTGACGAAAGCTGGCATTCCGGTAATACTCACCCATGAACCGGGCGTAACCGCCCTCGGCAAGAGAATAACGCGCCTGCTCAAGTGGTCAAAAGATATAAAAATATCCCCGATGGCGGAACTGCTGCTCTTTAATACATCCCGCGCCCAGCTGGTCGAGGAGGTAATCCGCCCCAGTCTGGAGAAGGGTGTTAACGTTATCTGCGACCGCTACGCCGACTCCACCACAGCCTACCAGGGTTACGGGCGTTTGCTGGACATGGAAACAGTGGCCGCAGCCAACAGAGCCGGTACACAGGGGCTGGTGCCCGATTTAACCATCCTGCTGGACATGCCGGTCGAAGAAGGCCTGGCGCGGAAGAGTGATAAAAATAGAGACCGCTTCGAAACGGAATCGGTCAACTTTCACCGGAATGTCAGGGAAGGCTATTTAGAAATGGCAGAGTCCGAGCCGGAACGCTGGCTGGTAGTGGTCGCCACACAGAGCAAAGAGACAATAGCCGGGATAATCTGGCAAAGAGTAAGTCCGATGCTTCCAGGATAGAGGTGAAGCGTGGTAAACAACCGGAAGCCATCATTTACCGAGGAGAAGCTGCTAAGGTCGCAGGGCTACCAGTTAATCGCCGGGGTGGATGAAGTGGGACGGGGGGCATTGATGGGGCCGGTAGTCGCCGCGGCGGTGATTCTACCCCATGATTTTAGGGCACGCTGGCGGAATAAGGTCAGGGACAGTAAACAGCTACGCCCGAAAGACCGGGAGTATCTCTCCGGATGTATCAGGGAGATCGCTATTTCGGTAGGTGTCGGCGTACAGTCGAACGAGATTATAGATACTATCGGGATAGCCCCGGCAACCCGGCTGGCAATGGTGTCGGCCGTCAGCCAGCTAATACCGGAGCCGCAGTACCTCCTCATAGACTACTTCCGCATACCGGAGATGCCATTGCCTCAAAAGGGAATCGTTGACGGCGACGGTCTCTGTTTCTCGATAGCCTGCGCCTCTATTATAGCCAAGGTTACCCGCGACCGCATGGTGGTGGAGATGGACGGAGAATACCCCGGTTACGGCTTTGCCGGTCATAAGGGCTACGGCACCAGGCAACACATCGATTGCCTGCGCAGAATAGGACCGTGCCGGGTGCACCGCCGGTCTTTCCGTCCGTTAAGAGAGATGGCAGGTCAGCAGATATGAAACGACGTGAAACCGGAATGCTCGGTGAGAAATTAGCCTGCGATTTCCTCGGGAAGAACGGCTACCAAATCGTGGAGACGAATTACCGCTGTCCCGATGGAGAGATTGACATAATCGCACGCCAGGAAGATACCCTGGTATTCGTTGAAGTGCGAACTAAGAAAAGCAGTAAATTCGGAACCCCGGAGGAGTCGATAACGCGGACAAAGATGGAAAGGCTGAGAACGGTTGCCGCTCACTACGGGCAAAATCGAAGCAATCTTCCCCCCGCGTGGCGCATAGATGTGGTCGCCATCCAGATGGACGGCAAAGGAAGGGTATCACGAATCGAAATCATCGAAAACGCCGTCGAAGAAACGCAATAATAGCCTCTTCTTTACCTGCCGACAGGGCTGTGCTAGAATTTTAACCACCGAGGCAATGAAAGCATGAAAGCAATACCGAAGGAAACCCTGCGTATTATCGACGCGAATATAAACCGTATCGGCGAAGGGCTGCGCGTCCTCGAAGAGTTCGCCCGTCTATCTCTTAATGACACGGACTTAACGCAGCAGCTTAAAAATATGCGTCACGAGAT
>JAGLTT010000122.1 GCA_023135135.1 Dehalococcoidales bacterium | reverse complement strand
AACGCTACGGAGAAGGTATTTTTCAGCGAAGTGGCCTTCCTGCTCAAGACATTTTTCTTTATTTACCTCGGCATCTCCCTGGAGCTTATCAGCAGCTGGTTTATCATTGTCGGACTGATACTCACGGCGGTGGCCTTTGTTTTACGCATACCCGCGGTCAAGCTGTCGATACGGCAGGCCGTGGGACCTAAAGACCTCTCCGTCATGGCGGTCATGGTGCCGAAAGGCCTGGCCGCGGTGGTGCTGGCCAGCATACCTTTGCAGCAGGGGGTAGCCGGCGGAGAAATAATTAAAAACATAACCTATGGCGTCGTTCTTTTCAGCATCGTAGTTACCTCGATACTGGTGCTTCTGCTGGAGAAGACGAGACTGCCGGGCGTGTACGCCTGGGTCTTTTCGCCGACTCTGCCGCGATGGGGGCGGAAAGCGGGCACCCGCCCCACCGATATGTCGGGGCGAACGGACGATATTGTCCCCAGTGGTGACAAGCTTTTCGGGGGTGACGAGGAAAAGAATAAACAGTCGGGAAAAGGCGGCAAGTCTTAGGCTGACTGACTATCTAGCGGGACTGAGGAGACAGGCTGTCTTTGGCCCTGGTGATTACCGCTTTTACAGCTAATGAAACGCGTTGTTTGCTGCTGCCCGTCTCTTCGAAGTATCTTGGCAGCGTGTCCAGGGATTTTTTCTGCTGCCGGCTTATCGACATGTAACTGAGCATATGGCCGTCCGGATTATTCGATATAAGCACGCAGGTATTGCCGCGTTTCTTAACGCTATGCCCGGTAAGTTCTATTTCCATCTTGCGGACTAATCTGGTAGGCACCTCGATAATGGCCATATCGCCGTCACTGTCCAGAAACAGCAGCTTCCGGACATTATGTGGTGTATGCTCGTCCGACAAAAGAATTTTTAAAACGATAAGCGGATACCCGTATTCGGCTTTATAAATGGGCATGGAAACTTCAATGTCGTCTTCCTGATAGTACGGCAGCCTTTCCAGTACCTTTGGTGTAGCTTCCGGTTGTGCCTGACGCCGGCGCTTCCGGTATTCGGAAATGATGGTTTCACGTTCGGATTCATTACGCCTTATTATCAGCTTGAGATATTTCTTCAATATGTCCGGCAGTCTGCCGTTTTTCAATGCATGCTCCAGGATGTGTTCCAGCGCCCATACTTCTTTCTGTCCGACCTCGACAGTTGCCGGGATGAACTGGCCGGGAGCCGTTTCCAGTCCGATGGTGGCGAAGGACTTGCGGCGGTGTGCCATGCCTGCCGCACTGTCCCGGGCGCGTTCGTACACCGTGCGGCTGACGATTGATGAGTATACTTTACCGGAGACATCGCAATAGAGCATCCTCACCTTGCCCCTGGGTATTTTCTCGTCGGCAAGGCGTACCGGCTGGAGAAACAGGACATCGTTCGGCTGAGTTCGATTGAATATTCCCACGCGTATTTTACCTGGCTGGATTAGTGTATATATGGTACGTCCTTTGTTTCATTGTGTCAATAGCGCGATAGTAATGGTGGGCCTGAAGCAGGTCGATTTGACTTCATAAATGGAAAATGTCGATAATTGTTAATGGAGCAATATAAGCTAAACCGAAGAAGGAGGACCAAACATGGATGTCGTTGATGCCATCAAAGAGAGAAAGAGTATCCGGGCTTTTAAGTCCGACCCCGTCCCGCTGGATATTATTAAAAAGATAATGGAGCAGGCGCTGCGTGCGCCCTCCTGGGCCAATACCCAGCCATGGGAGTTTGCGGTAGCTACCGGTAAGAAGCTGAAGGAGATACAGGAAGGCTTCGTGAAAAAGGGAGTGCAGGAAGCTTATAACGAGGTCGCCCGCCCGTATGAGTATCCCGAACCGTATATGGGGCGTATCCGCGCCCTGCAGCCCAAAGACCGCAAAGAACTGACCAAGGAAGAGTGGGATGCCCGTACGATGGACAATTTCCGTCACTACGGCGCCACGACGTGTATTTATCTCCTCGTCGGAAAGCCGATCTTCCAGCAGTCCAAGGGTATTAACGTCTGGTCGATGTACGATTCCGGCTCGGCGGTGCAGAACATCATGCTGCTGGCCACCAGCTACGGACTGGGGACGATAGCGCAGGCGCAGGCCGTGGTTTATCCGGACATCATCAGGAAAGTGCTGGGAATACCCGAGGACAAGCTCATCGCGCTGGGAATCTCTATCGGCTACCCCGACTGGGATAACCCTGTGACCAAAGGCCGCACGGACCGGGAGCCGCTGGATAGCGTCGTTAAGTTTTACGGGTTCGACTAGAGGCTTTTTAAAAATCCGGAGCATTTTGACACGGTTACGATTATTCAAGTATCATAATTACACACTTTTTAAATAGATAAGGAGGATAATTTTTCATGGCAGAAAGTCAATATGAGAAATATGCGGTAAGGAAGCCCATTTACGAAGCGGGTAATCCAAATGTAAAAGGGCGGCAGCAGCCCACCATGACTTACATGAGCAGCAAGCAGGTGCCGGAAGCCAACTATTACATCGAGCTGGGATGGATATACGATATGCCGGAACCGAACCCCCATATTTACGAGCACGTGCACGACTATGACGAAATTGTAATTCACTGGGGCGGTGACCCGGAAAGACCTCAGGTGCTCGGCGGCGAGATAACCTTTTACATCGGCGGGCAGCCGATAACGTTCAACACGACGACGGGGGTATTTATTCCCGCGGGAGTACCGCACGGCCCGCTTATCTGGCACAAGTTCGAGTTTCCGCACATCGAGATGGCGATGATGCTGGGGACGGGCGACCCTTTCAAGGGTTGGGGGAAGAGCGGTATCAGCGAGCCCAATAAGGGATTACCCACCAAGAAGGATAAGTTCGACTACGAGCAGTATGTGATACGTAGTCCCATGCGAGAGGCGGGGGCCAACTTTAAGAAGGGACGGCAGACCCCCACGATGACGTACATGAGCCGCACCCAGATAAACGTCGCCAACTACTATATTGAATTCGGCTGGATATGGGACGTGGTGGAACCCCCTATCCCCGAGATGGCGCATAAGAAATTCGACGAAATAGTCCTGCATATCGGTGGCGACCCTGCCAACCCCGAAGACCTCGGCGGTAAAATGGAATTCGGCATGGGCGGTGACATGCTGCAGTTCGATACCAGTTACGGTATGTATATACCGAGGGGTCTGCGCCACGGCCCGCTTAACTGGCACGAGGTAAAGAAACCCTTTATCGAGATGGCGATAATGCTTGATTGTGGGACCATGGCAGAGGGCTGGGGAGACAGCTTTTTCGCCCGACCGGGTGAGCGCCTGGAACAATAAATCATTCTGGAAAGGTTTTCACGTGCCCGGGCTTTTCCGGTTGAATCGGGAGGGTCCGGGTAGCTTTTTACGCCGTACCGGATAAACAGAAAGGGGGAATAGAAAGTG
>JAGLTT010000121.1 GCA_023135135.1 Dehalococcoidales bacterium | reverse complement strand
TCCCGGTGCAGCACCACCACGCCCATATCGCCAGCTGCATGGCGGAAAACGGTATAAAAGGGCCGGTAATCGGGGTATCTTTCGACGGGACCGGCTACGGCACCGATGGGAAGATATGGGGCGGGGAATTCATGGTGGCCGATTATAAAGAATTTACCCGAACGACACATATAGAAAACCTGCCGCTGCCCGGCGGCGCACTGGCCATCAAAAAGCCATACCGCACGGCCATCGGCTACCTGCTATCGCTGGGTATAGAGCTGGACCGGCAGCTACCGTTCCTGAAAAACATCGACCCCGAGGAAATCGACATTATCCAGAGCCAGATAGAACAGGGCATCAACTCGCCGTTGACCTCAAGCGCGGGCCGACTTTTCGACGCCGTATCGGCGCTTATCGGCGTCAGGGGCGTTATCGAATACGAAGCCCAGGCGGCAATAGACCTCGAAACACTCGCCAGTAGGGCGGTTAACGAGTCGGCCCACTACCCGTTCTCCATAACGAAGCATGATGATATCAATACCATCAAGATTCACGATTTGCTCGCCGCAATAGTGAACGATTTACACAACCGTACCCCCCGAGCCAGAATCGCCGCGCGGTTCCATAACACGGTATCCCAGATGATACTGGAGGTGTGCCAGAAAATATCACCCAAGACCAGAATCACCAGGGTGGCGCTGAGCGGCGGGGTGTTCCAGAATCGGCTGCTGCTGAGGAATACGGTATCACTGCTTGAGTCCGCCGGGCTCGAGGTATATACTCACCGTCAGGTGCCCTGCAACGACGGGGGCATCTCGCTGGGGCAGGTGGTCATCGCCAATTTTAATCAGGAGGAAGGATTATGAATAAGAAGAAATTAGGTCCGCAGCCTATGCCTATGCTATGGCCCCACCCCACCATCCTCGTGGGCAGCCACGTCGACGGTAAGCCGGATTTTGTCACCGTGGCCTGGACGGGCGTAGCCGCCAGCAAGCCGCCGTCTGTAACCATCGCCCTGCAACACCACCGCTACAGCCTCAAAGGTATCTACCAGAACAGGACTTTCTCGGTCAACATCCCCTCCCGCGAGCTGGTTAAGGAGACCGATTACTGCGGCCTTGTCTCCGGAGCCAATACGGATAAAGTGAAAGACTGCGGCCTTAAGGTATTTTACGGCAATCTGGATACCGCCCCGCTCATCGAGCAATGCCCCATCAACCTGGAATGCGAGGTATCGCATATCCTTAATCTGGGCAGTCACGCCCTGGTTATCGGTAAGGTGGTGGAGACTCATTTTTCAGAGGAATGCCTGACTGACGGCCATCCCGATATGGATAAAGTAAAGCCTTTCGCCTTCGGACCCGGTAAATATTACACCGTCGGTGAGGCTTTCGCCGACGCTTTTAAAATCGGTTGGGAGATTAAAGGTAAAGGTTAGAGACCATGTGTTTAGCCATACCGGCATTGATAAAATCGATAGACGGCCAGCAGGCCGAGGTGGATATCGAGGGGGTTACGCGTGACGCCAGCCTCCAGCTTACCCCCGAGGCAAAGGTCGGCGACTACGTGCTGCTGCACACCGGCTACGCCATCAGCGTCATCGACCCCGCCGAGGCTGAGGAGACGTTGAAATTACTGAAAGAACTGAGTGAAGCAAGCACTTAAAGTCGCTGTCATTGCGAGCATAGCGAAGCAATCCGTTAGTAACGCATAAGGCAAGGTTACGGATTGCTTCGGGCTTCGCCCTCGCAATGACGGAAATAAAGGTATATAAGTGAAATTCGTTAACGAATACCGGGACCCGGAACTGGGTAAAAAGCTGCTGGAGAGAATTCACAGGCGTTCGCGCAAGAGGGCGAGGCTCATGGAGTTCTGCGGCGGGCACACCGTGGCTATCTTCAAGCACGGCCTGCGCCAGCTTTTGCCCGACAACATAGAGATGCTTTCCGGGCCGGGCTGTCCCGTCTGCGTTACCGCCAGCGCCGACCTCGATAAAGCCATCGCCCTGGGGCGTTTGCCCGATGTTATTATTACCAGCTTCGGGGACATGGTCAGGGTACCGGGGAGTCGCTCCAGCCTGCAGCAGGCCAAGGCCGAAGGCGCCGATGTCCGCATCGTCTATTCGGCGCAGGACGCGCTGGCCATCGCCCGCGATAACCCGGAAAAATCGGTCATTTTCATCGGCATCGGCTTCGAGACGACGGCGCCAACCATCGCCGCCTCGATTCTACAGGCGGAGCAGGAGAAGCTAGATAATTACTACGTCCTGTCCCTCCACAAGGTCTGCCCGCCCATCATGAAAGCCATCCTCGACATGGGCGAGGTCAACCTCAACGGCATCATCTGCCCCGGCCATGTCAGCACCATTATCGGCTCCCACCCCTACCAGTTCATCGCCGACGAATATAAAATCGCCTGCGCCGTCTCCGGCTTCGAGCCGCTGGATATCCTGCTGGCCGTGGACAGGCTGGTTGAGCAGATTGAGAGCGGACAGCCAAAGGTAGAGATTGCTTACCGCCGCGGGGTAAAGCCGGAAGGCAACGTGCCGGCCATCCGCCTGCTGGAAACCGTCTTTGAGGCAGGAGAGGCTAACTGGCGCGGCATCGGCGCCGTACCTGCCAGCGGCCTACAAGTAAAGTCGCAATATGAAAAATACGATGCCGCGAAGAATTTTAAAATCGACCCCGGCCCTACCCTTGAACCCGAAGGCTGCATCTGCGGGAGTATCCTGCGCGGCGTCAGCACGCCAAGAGACTGCGGCCTGTTCGGCGGGACCTGCACGCCGGAGCACCCGGTAGGCCCGTGCATGGTGTCCTCGGAGGGAAGCTGCGCCAGCTATTACCACTATGGAGACAGCCATGGAAGATAAAATTCTGCTGGCGCACGGTAGCGGCGGCAAGCTCAGCCAGGACTTAATCCAGAGCTTCCTGCCCGACCTGGCGAACCCGATACTGGATAAACTGGACGACTCCGCCGTCTTCGAAGCAAGCGGGCGACTGGCCTTCACCACCGACAGTTACACGGTCAATCCCATCTTCTTCGCCGGAGGAGACATCGGTAAGCTGGCCGTGTGCGGTACGGTCAATGACCTGTCCATGAGCGGCGCTAAACCGCTATACCTCAGCCTGGCTTTTATCATCGAAGAAGGCTTACTCATTGCCGACCTCAAGAAGATACTGACCTCCATCAGGCAAGCCGTTGATGAGGCCGGTGTGAAAATCGTCACCGGCGATACTAAAGTGGTCAACCAGGGGAGCGCCGATAAGATTTTTATAAATACTGCCGGTGTTGGTACTGTGCCGGAAGGTGTTGATATCTCCGCCGCCAACGCCCGTCCGGGCGATAAAATTATCCTCAGCGGCAATATCGGCGACCACGGAATCGCCGTTCTCAGCCAGAGGGAAGGGCTCAAATTTAACACGCCCGTACCCAGCGACTGCGCCCCCCTTAACGGGCTGGTGGCGGACATGCTGG
>JAGLTT010000120.1 GCA_023135135.1 Dehalococcoidales bacterium | reverse complement strand
GTGCCCATCACCGCCAAACTGGTGGCCGACCTGCTTACGGTAGCCGGTGCCAACCGGGTTCTGACCGTGGACCTGCACGCGGCACAGATTCAGGGTTTTTTTAATATACCCGTTGACGAACTGACGGCCCTTAATATTTTAGGTAATTATTTTATTAAGAAAGCCTATAAGGATGTGGTGGTCGTCGCCAGTGATATCGGTGCTACCAAGCGTGCGCGTGACCTGGGAGCTATGATTAATGCCCCACTGGCTATTATGGAAAAAAGACGGCTCGGTAATGATGATAAGACCGAAACACTGAATGTAATCGGTGATGTGAAGAATAAAACGGCTATTACCGTTGACGATGAAATCGATACCGCCGGTTCGCTGGTAGGTGTTGTTTCAACCCTCCTTGACCGTGGCGCCTTGGAAGTACACGCTTGCTGCACGCATCCCATATTATCCGGCCCGGCCATAGAGAGAATCGCTGCTAGCCCGGTTAAAGAAGTGGTCGTTACCGATACCGTCCCCGTTCCGGAGAAAAAGAAAATAGATAAAATAACCATTTTGCCGATAGCGCCGCTGCTGGGTGAGGCTATCAAGCGTATCCATACCGGGCAATCTGTGGGAGCCATGTTTGAGTAAAGAAGAGAAACTGGTCGAGGTTTATAAAGCCCATAATGATATGGAGGCACAGGTCATTAAAAGCTTGCTGGAAAGTTATAACATACCGTGCTTCTTAAAGTCGCATGCCGCGCCTTCTGTGCACCTGTTTACGGTCGATGGCATGGGCGAAGTGAAAATTATGGTTCTTGCTTCCATGGCGGAAAGAGCCGGAGAACTGATTATGAGTGATAGAGATGGTTAAATTATTCAGCGGCTTATTTGATTCCAACGAAAAAGAACTGAAACGGCTGCAGCCGAAGGTTGACCGTGTCAATGAGCTGGAGCCCGAGTTAAAAAAATTAAGCGATGCCGAGCTTCGCGCCAGGACGGACGAGTTCAAGTCAAGGCTCAAAGACGGCGCTTCACTCGATGACCTGCTGCCCGAGGCTTTTGCCGCCGTCCGCGAGGCCGCCGTACGTACCATCGGCCAGCGCCACTATGATGTACAGCTTCTGGGCGGCGTAGCACTGCACCAGGGTAAAATCGCCGAAATGAGAACCGGTGAAGGTAAGACCCTGGTGGCTACCCTGCCGCTTTACCTCAACTCGCTCACCGGTATAGGAGCTCACCTGTCCACGGTGAACGATTACCTGGCACGGCGCGACCCTTACTGGATGGCGCCCGTATATCACGCCCTGGGGGTAAGCGTGGCCAGTATTTACCCGATGCAGAATCCGGACGAATATACCCCCGCCCGTATTTACGACCCGGATTTTGATTCAGAAGACCCGAGATGGCCGCATTTCCGGCCCGTCTCCCGTAAAGAGGCCTATCAGGCCGATATCACCTACGGCACCAGCAGCGAGTTCGGTTTTGATTACCTCAGGGACAACATGGTGACGGATTTATCCCGGTGTGTCCAGCGCCCTTTGAACTACTCCATCGTCGACGAGGTGGACAATCTCCTTATCGATGAAGCCCGCACGCCGCTTATCATCAGCGCGCCGGCGGAGGAATCTGGGCAGATGTATCAGGTCTTTGCCCGGCTCGCGCCCAGACTGCGGCAAGAAGAGGACTATACGGTAGAAGAAAAGTCGCGCACGGTAAACCTCACTGATAACGGCATGAACAGCGTGGAGAAGATGCTCCGGCGCGAGGGGCTGCTGAAAACCCCTAACCTCTATGACGCGGAAAATCAGGCCCTGACCCGCTATCTGGACAATGCTCTGAAGGCACAGGTGATTTTCCAGCGTGACCGCCACTACGTCGTCAAGGACGGCGAGGTCATCATCGTCGACGAATTTACCGGCCGTTTGATGTACGGTCGGCGCTATTCCGAGGGACTGCACCAGGCTATCGAGGCCAAAGAGCATGTGAAAGTCCAGCGGGAATCTATGACCTATGCCACCATCACCATCCAGAACTATTTCCGCATGTACGAAAAACTGGCGGGTATGACCGGTACCGCCAGCACCGAGGCCGAGGAATTTTACAAGATATACAAGCTTGAGGTAACCGAGATTCCCACCAACAAGCCGATGATTCGTGAGGACCTTCCCGACCTGATTTACAAGACGGAGGAAGGCAAGTTCCGCGCGGTGGTGAGTGAAATTAAGCGTCTGTATGAGGAAAAAATACCGGTGCTTATAGGCACCGTGTCCATTGAGAAATCGGAGTACCTGAGCGACCTGCTCAAGAGGCAGGGTATTACCTGTAAAGTGCTTAATGCCAAGGAGCATACTAAAGAAGCCGAGATTATCGCCCATGCCGGGGAACCGGGAGCGGTTACCGTGGCCACCAATATGGCCGGACGCGGTGTCGATATTATTCTGGGCGGCAGCCATGACGGCGATAGTGATAAGGACTGGCAGGCGAAGCACGATAATATTATTAACCTGGGCGGAATGCATATTATCGGCACGGAGCGCCACGAGGCAAGGCGGATTGACAACCAGCTTCGCGGTAGGGCCGGGCGCCAGGGCGACCCCGGTCGCTCGCGTTTCTTCGTATCGCTGGAGGACGATATCATGCGCCGCTTCGGCGGCGACCGTATCAAGGGTTTCATGGGCTGGGTAGGTATGGACGAAGATACGCCCATCGAAAATAAGCTGATTACCAACGCCATTACCGACGTGCAGAAGCGCGTCGAGGGCTATCACTTTGACGTGCGCAAGAATCTGGTCGAATATGATGATGTCGTCAACAAACACCGCGAGCTTATCTACGAGGAGCGTAATAAAATCCTCGGCGGCGCCGACCTTAAAACGAATATACTGGCGATGGTCACCGACGAGATACAAGGCATCGTCGCCTCGCGTCTGGCCGGCCAGTATGATGACGGCTGGGATATTGCCGGCCTGCTGACCGATGTTAACAGGGTCATTCCGGTGCCCTCTGAGCTTAACGAAAAAACCCTTTCGGAGATGTCGTCTGAAGAGATTGAGGAGAAGTTTGTTGAACTCCCGTCGCTTCTCTATGAGGAGCGGGAGCAGAATACGGGCGCCGAGAAAATGAGGATGCTGGAGAGGCTGGTGATGCTCCAGATTATCGACCGTCTCTGGGTGGAGCACCTCACGGCTATGGACCATGAGCGCCTCCAGGCGGGGTGGCAGACGCTGCGGCAGGTGAAGTCCGCCGATGCCTACAAACGTTCCGGCTATGAGAACTTCGAACTGCTGAAAGAGACCATCCAGCATGATGTCGCTCATACCATATTCCACGTGAGGATTGAACAGCGGACCGCCAAACAACCGGAGTCGCCGATGGCACAGGCGGCTGTCGGCTCTCAGGGCGGAGGCAGGCCCCGACAGGTCGGGGTCGCCGGTAAGAAAATAGGCCGCAACGAACCCTGTCCCTGCGGCAGCGGGAA
>JAGLTT010000012.1 GCA_023135135.1 Dehalococcoidales bacterium | reverse complement strand
AGAGTCCTCCGAGGATTATAATTAAATAGCCCGTGGGGAAGGTAGAGGGCGTTTTAAGAAGAAAGGGACAGGCCGTAAGCCTTATGTATTCGGAGATTAAGCGGTTTCTCAGGGATTCAGGCTTGATGATATCGGGTAGGGAGATATAATGGCCGAGGTGGCAAATCCTAGAGTTATTGTGGCGATGCCTGCCTATAACGAGGAAAGGTATATCGGTACCCTGGTGCTTAAGGCCAGGAAATATACCGATGAGGTTATGGTGGTTGATGATGGTAGCACTGATGGTACCGCGGAAATTTCCGGTCTGGCCGGGGCAACAGTCATCAGGCACCCTGAAAATAGAGGGAAAGGCGTGGCCATCCAGAGAATTCTGGATGAGGTAAAGAAAAAAACCCCCGACGTGCTGGTTTTACTGGATGCAGACTCTCAGCATAATCCCGATGAGATACCCCGGCTAATTAAGTCCGTTTTGAACGGCTATGACCTGGTTATCGGCTCCAGACAGTCGACTAAAAAGAGTATCCCGTTTTATCGCCGTATCGGGCAAAAAATCCTGCTACACTCAACCCGTATCCTCACCAGGAACAGGATTACCGATTCTGAATCCGGGTTCAGGGCTTTTTCGCGGAGGGCAATTACCGAGCTTAAATTAAGCCAGAAAGGGTTCGCTGTTGAGTCGGAGATGATAGCTGTTGCCGAAGAAAAGGGGCTGAAAATAACCGAGGTCCCCATTTCCGTTAAATACACTAAAGATGGCTCCACGTTAAATCCGGTCAGGCACGGACTGGGAGTACTCACTCAGATAATGGCCATGATTTCAGAGAGGAAACCCCTCTTCTTTTTCGGTATCGTGGGAGGTATTCTGGCTCTAGCCGGGTTACTAGCCGGAATCAGGACACTGAATATCATCCAGGACATAGGTGTGATGCCGATAGGTACCGTATTGCTCTCCGTTCTCTTTTTCATCGTCGGCATCTTTTGTGTATTTACCGGAATAATACTGCACACGCTCTCCAAGAGGAGATGACTTTTTACAGGGGTTAATGGTTTGCGAGGAAGTTAGGCCTTGGAGCAAGTCCGGGGCTTTGTTATATCTCTGAACTCAAATACATTAAGATAGCCCCGCACGCCGCCACGTTCAGCGATTCCGCTTTATCCCGCGCCGTGGGTATGCGCAGTCGGTGGTCGGCCTCATCCAGCACTGTTTTCGATAGTCCGGAGGCTTCGTTGCCCAAAGCCAATACCAACTTTTCTTGCTTCAGGACAGAGAGTTCGGCGGTGCCGTTAAGCTCGGCGGCTATCAGGTTATAGCCGTCCTGCCGCAGTGACCGGACGAGTTCCAGATATTGCGCCGTTCTCCTGAGCCATACGGACAACATCGTGCCTGCCGTCGACTGCACGCATTTCGGCGCCAGGGGGTCGGCGCAGTTTTCCGTCAGAATCACTCCGGAAAAATCGAAAGCAGCCGCCGTGCGGATAAGGGTGCCAATGTTGCCGGGGTCCTGAATGTCTTCCAGCAGGAGGATTTTATTCCCCGCTTCTTCTGGCAGGCGGGCCGAGTAAATATCCTCCGGTATACGGACAACGGCCATGATTCCCTGTGGTGTCCTGGTGCTGCTGATGTTGCGGAACTGGCTTTCGGTAACCAGTCGCGCGGGGTAGTGGCGGTAAGCGGCCGGCGGTTCTTTGATGGATATTATCTCGATTATCTCGTCCGGTCGGATGCTCATTATCTGCCTGATGGCTTTATCACCCTCCACGATGAAGGCCCCGCCTTTTAGCCGGCCTTTTTTATCGGACAGTTCCTTGTACCATTTAAGGGGTTTTAAAGGAGCGGGCATGGCGTTATTACCTCTTCTTCCTGAGCAGGAATACGATGATAAATCCGACCGCAATAATGATAAACGAGAGTGTGTAGCTCTGGAAAGCGTACCGGAACATGGCTACGGCGGCAAGTAAAAAGACAATACCGCCGAGAATCAGGGCGATGCCTGTTCGATTAAAAAGGCTGCGTAGTTTACCGGTATTATCCCCGCTTGTCGTTACGTCGGTCGTAGTGTCTTTATTCGACTCGGAAGTGCCGCTGCTGGTACGGATAATACGCGCTATTACCGCCACGGCTATAATTACGACTATTATAAGGACGATTTCCAGCGGACCGAATCTCATAATCTATTCCGATAATTGTATTTATATCGGTTCCATTATAAGACATCCGGTGATAAATATGCGAAGTAGTGTGATAACCCGTAGATAAAATGTCCCGCGCTCTAATTTTTGTTGAAGGGAACGATGTAGACGTGGTCTCCTTATTTTTGGCCTTTAACCAACTCGCAGTGCCTCAACGTGGCGAACTGATTTTGCCTGTTATTCCAGGGCTTTAGCCATCTGTACTTCTTTTACCAGGTCCTCGATGGTAATCGCCGAGAGCGTCAGGGGCGTCATGGTTCCCCGGGAGCCCAGCTGGGCAGCGACTCTGGCTATTACCGTGTTATTGGGTGCTTCGAGGATATTAACGAAATCATACTCACCCAGCAGGGCGTACTGGGTTAATATTTTAGCACCCATAGCCTCTACTTCTTTGTTTACTTCCCAGATTCTGCCGGGGTTCTTCATGATTGTTTTTCTTCCTATGTCTGTTAGCTTTGTCAGCATCATGTAGTATGGCATATCCGTCACCTCTTTAGAATTAGCGTTACTCGGGCTTATGGGCGAATCAAGTAGCAATGATACACTACCGCTGGATGGCTGTCAATGTCCTGACTTCTTCACGGTTAACGGTATACCGGCCACCAGTTGAAAGACCTCGTCGGCGTGCTCTGCCAGCATCTGGTTGGCCCTGCCGAGCAGGTCGCGGTAGAGCCGGCTTACCCGGTCGGCGGGGACCACGCCGAGTCCGACCTCGTTGGTGACGATGATGAAATGGGCATCCGACCTGTCGATGCAGTTGAGTAGTTCCTTGATTTCAGCCACAACCTCCTTTTCTGCGAGGCCGGCATCGGTATTTTCATCGTACTGCATGAAGATGTTATTAATCAGGAGGGTGATGCAGTCTATAATTACCGTCTGAGCTTTGGCAGTATTTTTGGTAATCCGGCTGCCGATATGAGTAGTAGCCTCCAGGGTTACCCAGTCGGGCGGTCTCGATTTACGGTGCATTTCAATACGCTTTTTCATGTCCTCATCGCCGGCCTCCGCCGTAGCCACGAAAAGTACGTTCCCGCCTGCTTTCAGGGCCATCTCCTGTGCCAGCGTGCTCTTGCCGCTGCGGGCGCCGCCGATGATGAGGGTAGTTTTCACGCTTATGCCTCCATAATCCGGTAGATTTCCGGTATATTCAGGTTCCGGCGGACCAGTTCCGCCAGCTTATCGTATTCTTTATCTTTGTTGATAGTGGCATCGCCCGAGCTTTCGGCCAGCCCCCAGTAATTTCTCAGGGTGTTAAGAAAGGTCTGCCGGAAGCCGTCATTGTGAAAAAGCCCGTGCATATAGGTACCCAGTACCGTGCCCTGAGCATTCAAAACGCCGTCGGCGTAGTCGGCGGCTCCCTGCGGTGTCTCGATTATTTGAAAGGCGCTGGTTGCCTCCTCGCTCCGGGTCTTTCCCATGTGTATTTCGTAGCCGGTAAGCTCCTGTCCTTTCGTTCCGGCCAGCAGCCCGAGGTCGGCCAGGACCCGCGCCCTGACCTGCGTGGTGGACTTCTCCGGGACGAAATCCGTAACCACGTTGAGCAGTCCCAGTCCGGCGACTTCCGTATTTTGCGATTCCACTTTCTGCGGGTCGAGGATTTTTTCTCCCAGCATCTGGTAGCCGCCGCAGATGCCCACTATCGGGGTGCCTGCCCTGGCTCTGGCGAGAATGCTGGTCGCCAGTCCCGAATGCCGCAGGTAAGCGAGGTCGGCTACCGTGCTCTTGGTGCCGGGAAGAATGATGAGGTGCGCATTGCCGAGTTCGAAGCGCTGGGTGACGTAGCGCACCATGCAGCCTTCTTCTTCCAGAGGGTCGAAATCGTCATAATTGGAGATATGGGGCAGGCGGATAACGGCGATATCCAGGTCGCCGGTGGCCGTGTTTGCCGGTCTATCATCCAGATAGACCGAGTCCTCCTGGGCGATGCGGATATCGCGGAAGTAGGGCACCACGCCCAGTACTGGCTTGCCGGTACGGTTCTCCAGGTATTCCAGGGCTGATTCGAGCAGGGTAACATCGCCGCGGAACTTGTTGATTATCATGCCTTTGACGAGTTCCCGTTCATCATCGTCCAGCAGTTCCAGCGTGCCGACGAGAGAGGCGAAAACGCCTCCCCGGTCGATATCCCCGACTATAAGCACGGGGGTGCCGGACAACTTGGCGATTCTCATATTGACTATTTCCCGGTCCTTGAGGTTTATCTCCGCCGGGCTTCCCGCTCCCTCGATAACGATGATGTCATAGGCGGCGCGAAGGCGCTGAAAGGCGTCCGACACCGTTTCCAGCAGGGAAGGCGTGTATTTATAGTAGTCTCTGGCGGAAATTGTCCTGGCTACCTTGCCCAGCACGATAACCTGGCACCCTGTGTCGGTAGTGGGCTTGAGCAGTACCGGGTTCATGTCCACCGTGGGCTCGATTCCCGCCGCTTCTGCCTGTACCACCTGCGCCCGCCCGATTTCGCCGCCCTCGGCGGTGACGAAGGAATTAAGCGCCATGTTCTGCGACTTGAACGGGGCTACTTTATAGCCGTCCTGCCGGAAGATACGGCAGAGGGCGGCCACCATGATGCTCTTCCCCGCCGAGGAGGTCGTCCCCTGAATCATTATAGTTTTAGCCTGTTTCATAATAAAATCACCTGCTAAATCGGCCCCACGTAGTTAAAAATCGGAATGGCAAGTACCAGTATCATCATCTCCGCCAGTTCGTTGATAGCGCCATAAGTGTCGCCGGTAAGTCCGGCGAATTTATACCTGAAGTAGAAAGCTAAAGCTGTGGTAATGATTAAGATACTGAAAATAATCAGTAAGCCGGTCATTGAGAACCAGGGCATGAGGGCTACGGAAACCGCGAGGGTAATTATGGTGGCGGCGACAAACTGCGGCCAGCGGGTTGCCTGCTTGAAGGCGGTCCCCAGTCCCGATGGCCGGGCGTAGCGGTACACGTAAATGGCGTAGACCATGGCCCAGCGACTGACTACCGGCATTAATATCAGCACGACCGTCATGAAGACCGGCGGGATGTTGTTCAGAGTAACGTATTTTACCAGCAGTATCAGGACGATACCCACCACCCCGAAGGCCCCCGTCCGGCTGTCGTGCATGACTTTCCATCTTTCCTCGACCGTCTTGTGTCCGGCGATGCCGTCGCAGGTATCGGCCAGGCCGTCCAGGTGTAAAGCTCCCGTAAGTATCACCAGGGCTGCGATGAGCAGAGTGTTGACTAAAGCCGGAGGTAAAATTAGGAGCAACAGCCAGTTCAGACCGGCCAGAACCAGTCCGATGATAAGGCCCACCACCGGGAACCAGGCCGTGGCGCGCCCCAGAGTTTCCGGACTGAGCTCACGCTTTCCCGGAATCGGGATGCTCGTTAAAAATTGTATTGCGGCCAGAAAACTCACTGCTCTGCTTCATCTCCTTCCGAAACTCCGGCTTCGGCGAAGGTGGCCATCTCGTTAAGTGTCCTCGCGGCGGCTTCGGCGATATACATTCCCAGCGCCGCGCCGGTGCCCTCGCCGAGTCGCATGTCGAGATTCAACAATGGCTTCAGTCCTATATGTTCGAGCATGGCCGGGTGACCGGCTTCCGCCGAAACGTGCGCGGCGATAATGTAGTCCTTGACCTCCGGTGCCAGCGCCGTCGCAATAAGGGCCGCCGCCCCGGAGATAAACCCGTCAATGACCACCGGAATGTGTCTTGACGCCGCTCCCAGCATAACCCCCGCCAGCCCGCCGATTTCGAACCCGCCGACTTTTGCCAGTACGTCGAGGGGCTGGGACGGGTCCGGCTTATTGACTTCCAGCGCTCTTTTAATAACATCTATCTTATGGCCAAGCTGTTCGTCGGTCAGCCCGGTGCCGCGCCCGGTAACTTCGCGGGCAGGCTTGCCGGTCATGGCCGCAAAGATGGCGCTGCTGCTTGTGGTATTGCCGATGCCCATATCGCCGGTGCCGACGATATCCAGTCCCTTGTCCGCTTCCTCGCCGACGATGATTATCCCGACCTCCAGAGCCTCCACTGCCTGTTCGGCGGTCATGGCCGGACCGAGGCACATATTCTTCGTGCCGTAGCCGACTTTCCTGACGATAAGCCGGGGGTTCGGCTTGAGGTCGCTGGCCATGCCCATGTCCACGAAGATTATCCTGGCTCCCACCTGGCGCGCCAGCACGTTAATGCCGGCCCCACCCCGCAGGAAATTTTCCACCATCTGGGCGGTAACCTCGCGGGGCCAGTTGCCCACTTTTTCATCAACGACGCCATGGTCACCGGCCATGGTAATCATGGCTTTCTTCTCAACACTCGGCGTGGCTTTGCCCTGGATACCGGCCAGCTGGACTGACAGCTCTTCCAGCCTGCCCAGGCTGCCCGCCGGCTTGGTCAGGATGTCCTGGCGGGCCTGTACTACGTGCATAAACGCTTTAGCCGGGGGTTTAATCCCCTCGATAGTGTTCTTAAGTAAATCCATCATCTTTCCTTTAACTACGTTTTAATTATATACATACGGGGTTGTTATGGCATCTCAGGCTTTTTCTCCTGCCTTTATCAGGCTGCCGATAGCCGTAATGAGTCTTTCGCACTCGGGCATGGTGCGTGGGGCGATGCGTATATATTCCGGCAGGGCGAATGACGTGCAATCGCGTACCAAGATGCACTCCTTAAGGAGAGAACGGCGGAACTCCGCGGCGTTGCCCATCTTAACGAGGAAGTAGTTGGCGTCCGAAGGCAGCACCTTAAAACCAAGCCCTGTGAGTTCCGTAACAAGAAAGCGTTTGGCTTCCCGTACCTGCCTCAGACTCTGCCTGAGGTACTCCTCTTTTTCCAGGACGGCTATGGCCACCTTCTGAGCGATGGCATTGACGTTCCAGGGTGGTGCAGCCAGCCGCAGGCTGTCAATGATTACTCGGCGGGCAACGGCGTAGCCCAGGCGGAGGCCGGGCAGACCGTAGTCTTTGGTCATGGAGCGCAGGACGACCGCGTTGCCCCTCTGCGCAAGGTCGAACGAATTCCAGGTTTTTTCGACAAAGTCGATATAGGCCTCGTCCAGTACAAGCAGGCTGTCGTCCATTCCGTCCAGGACTTTTTCAATATCGCTGCGTGAAAGGTATTTTCCCGTGGGATTATTGGGATTGCAGATAAAGACGGCTTTTGGCTGATTTTTCCGGATGAGTTCGACGACTTCCTCTATCTCTGGTGTGAAATGGTTTCTTTCTCTGGCACGGTATTTTATCAGTCGGGCCCCGGCAAGTCGGCCGGCGACTTCATACTCGCCGTAGGTAGGTTCGAGGAGCAGCACAGCGTCTCTCTGCCGGAAATAGGTCAGGGCGATGAGCCGTATCAACTCGGTGGTGCCGCTGCCGACCAGGATGTTCTCCGCAGATATTTTTAATCTTTCCGAAAGCCGCTCCCGCAGTTCGGTCGACCGGGAATCGGGGTACTGCTCGATGTTTATCGCGCTCATCTTTTCCTTTATTCCCGGCGGCGGCATGAACGGATTAGTGCAAACGCTGAAGTCGAGAATCTCGTTGGGGTCCAGCCCCAGCGCTTTCAGCTCGGCATGGTTGATGCCTCCATGCACGCAATTTTGAAGTCCGGCTATAGCCCGTTTAGGTCGTAACGACAATTTGAATAACCTCCACGATTAAGCATATCAGTATCCAGGCCGACGCCGCTATCCAGAATAGATTGACGGAGTTATCGATGATTTCCGGCACCAGAGGTGTTTGCGCTTCGCCCAGCTGGTATTGCCCCGGCTTTTCAAGGCGGACATTCAGGGCGCCGGCCGTGGCGGCCATCGGCCAGCCGGCATTAGGGCTTTTAGTCTTGGAATGCTCCCGGAGAGCCGTCCGCCAGGCTTTTCGGCCGTTCCTTTTCATCACGGCGGCCAGGACGAGCAGCAGCGCCGCTATTCTGGACGGTATGAAGTTGAGGATATCATCCAGTATGGCCGCGAACTTGCCGAGATGCTCATATTTCCCGTGATAGCCTATCATAGAGTCCATGGTGTTGACCACCCGATAGGCAATAGCCCCCGGGATTCCGAAAATCAGGAAATAAAACAGGGGAGCCACCAGGCTGTCGCCGGTGCCCTCCGCTACCGATTCCACCGCCGCCGATACCAGCAGCGGCTCAGGCAGGTCTTTCGTATCCCGGCTTACCAGCGCCCGCAGTTCGAATCGCGTTTCTTTCAGCTTATCGTCCTCCAGCAGTTTCCTGATCTTCAGCGCCGTGCGCCGCAGTCCCTTGACGGAGAATGTGCTTTTAAGTATCAGCGCCCCCAGGATTATAGTAGCCACCAGGTTGATATGTCCGAGATAAAGGAAAATAAAGTAAAGGGGAACAACGAATAACGCGATAGTGAACAGGGTCATGCCCATCCCGTAAAGGAACTGGGCGGTGGGATTTAATTTCAGCCCCGCTTTTTCCAGAAAAGAGATAACCTTGCCCATCCATGCCACCGGGTGAAAGGCGTCAGGCGGGTCGCCCAGGGCCAGGTCGATGGCTACAGCCAGGACTATTATCAGTACTGTTTCCATGATTAAGTTCCGTTTGTTTTATTCATATGGGCGCCCAGCAGCACGGTAGGGAGGCCGTTAACGGGGTGGGTGTAAACACAGTTCTCGGCGCCGTAGACCTCCTTGATATTTCGGTCGGTAATTACCTCCCTCGGCGTTCCCTCGGCATGGACGCGTCTCTCGTTAATCAGGAGCAGGCGGTCGCAGTACTGTGCCGCCACATTGAGGTCGTGGACGGCGGCCAGCACCGCCAGGTTACTCTGCGTGCAGAGCTTTTTAATAAGGTCGAGTATTTCGCCCTGACGGCCGATATCCAGGTTAGCCGTCGGCTCGTCCAGGAGGATGGCCTGGGTCTCCTGCACCAGCACGCGGGCAATCAGCAGGCATTGTATTTCGCCGCCGGAAAGCTCGTTCACGCGGCGGTTAGCCAGCTCGTCGGTGCCTGTTTTCTCCATGGCCTGCCAGGCTATCGCCCAGTCGCGTTTACCTTCGGACTGGAACAGGCCGAGATGTGGATTCCGGCCCATGAGCACTATCTCGAAGGCGGTAAAGGTACTGGGCAGCAGTGGTAACTGCGGGACTACGCCGACCATGCAGGCCAGTTCGCGCCTCGGTATGCGGGTTATGTCCTGTCGGTCGACCAGTATCCTGCCCGACTCGGGGCTGATGACGCGACTCAGCGCCTTGATGATGGTCGATTTGCCCGAGCCGTTGGGGCCGATAAGCCCCACCATTTCCCCCGGCGATACTCTGAGGGTTATATCCTCCAGCACCGGATGGTGGTCATAGCCCAGTGTTACTTTCTGCATTTCCAGTTCAATCATATTTGGCCTCAGATAATCGTCCTGTGAGTATTATTCTACCTCACCCCCTGTGTCCCCCTCTCCTTCAAAGGAGAGGGGGAAGAATCTTGTAAGAGGGGCTTTGCCCCTCTTGGACTCTCCTTTTTTAGACCTCAGAAAATCGCCTTTTTACGCCGCCGCAGCAGGTAGAGGAAGAAGGGAGCGCCGCAAATAGCGGTAATTACCCCGATGGGTATCTCCGTGGGGGACAGTATGGTACGGGCCACCAGGTCGGTGAGAATCATGAAAATAGCCCCGGTCAGCACCGACAGTGGCAGCAGAAATCGGTGGTCGGCTCCCCATATCAGGCGGACGGCATGGGGAATAATAATACCGACGAATCCTATAGTTCCCACGAAAGAAACGCTGGCAGCCGTAATCAGGGTGGCCGCGGCCAGCAGTATTATCTTTTGTCTTTCCACGTTCACGCCCAGCTGCTGCGCCTGCTCCTCATCGAGCTGCATGACATTGAGCAGGCGGGCAAGAATAATGATGACTGCCGTCCCTACGGCCACATAGGGCAGGACGACTTGTATTTCTGACCATTGACTGAGGGAGAAGCTGCCCATCAGCCAGAAGATAATACTGTGCATTTTATCCCCGCTGGAGATGATGAGGTAGGAGACGATTGACCCCAGCAGGGCGCTCAGCGCCACCCCGGCCAGAATCAGCGTGGTTACGGGGAGGGTCTTGCCCACCCGCGCCAGCATATAGACGGTGGCGGTGGCGAGCAACGCCCCGGCGAAGGCGAGCAGGGGAATGAGGCCGAATCCGGCGATATTCCAGGCAACCGGCAGCAGGAAACCGATGACAGCCCCCAGCGAGGCCCCCTGGGCCACTCCGATGAGATAGGGGTCGGCGAGGGGATTGCGAAATAGCCCCTGATAGGTGGCCCCGGCAGTTGCCAGGGAGGCGCCGACCAGTCCGGCGAGAACGACGCGGGGCAGGCGTATATCCAGAACGATGGTGGCAATGACGCTCTGCCAGGTCTGGGCGATATCCACGAACGGCAGCCTGTCCAGAAGTATGCCGAATGTGGTCGAGAACGGGATATGAACGCTGCCGATGCTGGTCGCCAGCGCGATGACCACGATCAGCGCCGCTGACAGCCCCAGGAGGCTGAGGATACGCGTACGCCTCCCCGAAAGGTAAGTGCCGGCCGGTGTCGTTGGCGTTTGATTAGATGGCATATATATAACTTTTCCAGTTCTTTATTTAAATAGCTCGGGGTGTATGAACCGGGCAAATTGTTCCAGAGCCTCGACGATTCGCGGAGTGGGACGGCTGGCTAAATCGGAGTTAATGGGAAAAACGCGGTTGTTCTGGCGGGCATCCGTATCCTTTAACCTCGCATCCGTCTGGATATACTCAAAGGTCATCTCTCCGCCGCTGCCGTGACCGGAGCCGGCAATCATCACCTGGGGATTGCTGGCAATCACCACTTCCAGGTTGATGGTGGCATACCTGTCGAGTTCACCGGCAACATTAATGCCTCCGGCCGTCCGAATTAGTTCGTCTTGCAGGGTCCCTGCGCCGGCTGCCATCAGCGGCTCGTGCCATACGATGTAGAGGGCGCGCGGCTTTTCCTCCTCGGTCAGCGTGCCCGTCTTATCGGTCACGGCTTTAATGTGACTCTGCATATTGGCTACCAGGCTGGCAGCTGCCTCTTCGGCGCCGGTAACCTTTCCTATCAAAGTTATCGACTCGATTACCTCGTCGATTGTCGTGGGATTTACAGCTACAACGGTAAAACCATTAGCTTCAAGCTGGGGGATAACTTCAGATTCGTGAATATTCGTGGCCAGTATGAGGTCCGGGTCCATTGCCACAACTTCTTCTATATTGGGCGTGCTGAAACCGCCGATACTCGGTTTCTCTTCGGCTTCCGGTGGATAGTTACAGTAGTCGGTTACAGCAACCAGGCGGTCGCTCAGTCCGAGCGCGTACAGGGTCTCGGTATGGCTCGGGGCGAGAGAAACAATTCTCTGCGGGTCGGTGGTCTCCAGCGTTACCGTTCTCCCCAGCTGGTCGATAATCTCGATGGGTGGTGGGGGTGTGCTTTCGGGTTCAGTTGGCGGCGTGATTTCTGGTTCTGTTGGTAGCGTGCTTTCGGGTGTGGTCGTGCAGGATACCAGGAGACCCAATAGCAGAACCGCCATCAGGAAAAATGCCACAGGTTTAAGCGTACTTTTCATTTTCCCCTCCCTGTAAAAAATGAACCCCTCGCCTCCAGACGAGGGGTAACCGGACTTAACAAAAAGTCCTACCACTCCCCGCGGAGTTATGTAGGCT
>JAGLTT010000119.1 GCA_023135135.1 Dehalococcoidales bacterium | reverse complement strand
GGCGGCGCCGGACTGATTATTACCGAGGAGCAGTCCGTGCACCCCACCGACCACTCCTACGAAAAGCTCATCGATGCTTTCAAACCGGAGGTCGTTCCCGGCTACCGTCGTATCTGCCGTGCCGTCCATGAGTACGAAACAAAGATATTCGCTCAGTTGAACCACAACGGCGGTCAGGGTGACGGCAGCTATTCCCGACTGCCCGTTATCGGGCCCTCCCCGGTCCCGGACTTCATGTTCCGGGAAGTCCCCAAGGAAATGGAGATAGAAGATATCCGGGAAGTCATCGAGTATTTCTGCCGGGCGGCCACCCATGTCCGGGAGGGTGGCTTCGACGGTATAGAATTACAGATTGGCCACAGCTCCCTGATGAGGCAGTTCCTTTCGCCCCTGACCAACCTGCGTGCCGACGAGTACGGCGGCAGCCCGGAGAACCGCATGAGGTTTCCTCTGGAGGTTATCGAGGCGGTCAGGAGGACGGTCGGGGCGGACTACACGCTGGGGATACGCCTCTGCGCCGACGAGATGGTGCAGGGCGGCCTGACCCTCGAAGATACCAGAGAGATGGCGCTCCGTTTTGAAGCTGCTAAAAACATCGATTTTATAGATTTGAGTTTAGCCACCTTTTACAACCTCTACCTGGTGGGCGCCTCCATGCACTCCCCGCTGGGCTATACCATCCCCCTCGCCGCCGGTATTAAAGAGGTAGTCGAACTGCCGGTTTTCTGCACCGGGCGTATTAACGACCCCGTTATGGCGGAAAGGGTGCTGGCCGACGGTCAGGCCGATATGATCGGCATGGTGCGCGCCCAGATATGCGACCCCGAAATGGCCAATAAAGCCAAGGAGGGACGACTGGAAGAAATCCGGTCCTGCGTGGCCGACAACCAGGGCTGCTACGGGCGTGTCGGTCTCAATAAAACCATCGGCTGTATCCAGAACCCGAACATCGGCTTTGAAAAGGAACGGGGCGTCGGCTCCATTAAACCCGCCCCCTTTAAGAAAAAGGTGCTTATCGTGGGCGGGGGCCCGGCCGGCCTGCGCGCCGCCGAGGTTGCCACCCAACGTGGTCACACAGTGACTCTCTACGAGAAAGCAGACGAGCTTGGAGGCCAGGTCAATATCGCCGCCCTGGGAGCGGGACGGGAAGAAATCGGGGCGGTCATCCGCAACGAAGAGAACCATCTCAAGCTCCTGCCGGTGGAAATCGTCCTGAACAAAGAGGTCACCGCCGAATTCGTCATGGAACAGAACCCGGACGTGGTGATTATCGCCACGGGGTCGGTGCCCAAGGAGAGCCCGCTGCCCGGCGCGGACGGCCCGAATATCTTCAATGTCTGGCAGGCGCTTCTGAACGAGAAGGATGTCGGCGAGAAAGTCCTCTTCATCGATAACGACGGCCATCACCAGGCGACGGCTACCGCCGAACTCCTCGCCGAGCGGGGCCGGAAAGTCCATATCGTTACCTCGTCGCCAACAATCGGCTCCGAGCTGGGGCCGCCGCAGGACTCGTACCTGTCCCACCAGCGCCTGGCGCAAAAAGGGGTCACCTTCACGCCCGACTTCGCCGTCGTGGAGATAAAGGGGCTGGAGGTCAACGGCCTCAACTTCTATTCCAACGAGTGGCAGACCTTCAGCGATTACGATTCCGTGGTCTACGCCCTGGGCAACCGCGCGGAAGACGGACTGTATAAAGCCCTCAAGGGCAAAGTTAAAGAGCTTTACCGCATCGGCGACTGCGTGGCGCCGCGTAAAATAGACATGGCGATACTGGAAGGCGAAAATATCGGCCGTATGATATAGTGTATGGTTGCGGAAATCACATAACATTGAACTATAAAAATGTCATTCCCGCGAAGGCGGGAATCCAGGGGGGAAGGCGGTCTGGATAGTCGGGTCAAGTCCGACTATGACAATTAGTTTCGCCAGTAGAGAAAAGGTGAAATGGCCAGGACAAGGAATATCTGGGTACTGCCGGAGATAAGTGACGAAGGCGAAGAAATCAGCAAACTGAGCCTCGGACTTCTTACCGAGGCCAGGTATGTTGCGGAAAAGGTCGGCGGCGCCGTGACGGCTCTGGTGCTCGGCGACCGGACCGAAGACTATTCGGCAATTCTCGGTAAGTATGGTGTATCCAGAGCTTATATTTTTCAAGACCCGCTTTTACAAAATTTCTCTGCCGAGGCGTACGTGGCAGCCCTGTTGCCGAGAATACAATCAGAGAAACCGTGGCTCTTGCTCATGGGGCATACGACCGTCGGCAGAGAGCTGGCCCCCCGGCTGGCGGCTCTCATAGACACGGGGGTAATTACAAATTGTGCTAAAATAGACGTTTCCCGGCCGGAGCAACCCAGATTTTTCCGCCCTGTCTATGGCGACCAGCTGTACCAGGAGGTTGTTTTTCAAACGGATAACACGATGCTGGTAACCATGGACCCGAGGGCCTTAAACGCATCTCCCGCCGCCAAGCCCGCCAAAGTCAGGGTTTTAACTATCGAGCCGAAAATAACAGCGGAGTCGATAAAAACCAGGCATCTGGAGTACCTGCCCGCCGATTCCCGGACCGTGGACATTGCCGATGCGTCAACCATCGTCTCCGCAGGTATGGGAGCGGTTACCGATGAAATATTACCCCTTGTAGAAGAACTGGCCGGCCTCATCGAAGGCGCTATCGGCACCACCCGACCGGTGGTCGACGGGGGTAAAATACCCAGGGAGCGCATGATTGGCCAGACCGGCAAGGTGGTCAGCCCGGAGTATTACCTGGCACTGGGCATTTCCGGGGCAACCCACCACGTCGGCGGTATCCAGGACTCGGGAAAAATCGTCGCCGTTAACCGCGACCCGCAGGCGCCTATCTTCCAGAGTTCGGACGTCGGCATTACTGCCGACCTTAAAGATGTGCTGCCGGTACTGATAGAAAGAATCAAGCGCGCGAAAAACAATGGCGAAATACTATGACGTAATAATCGTGGGGGCGGGGCCGGCCGGCAGCCTGGCGGCCCTGAAACTGGCCCGTGCCGGGCTGAACGTCTGCCTGGTGGAGCGGGGCAAATACCCCGGCGCCAAGAACATGTTCGGCGGCCTGCTGCATAATACCCCCGTCCTGAACGAGATGCTCCCAGGTTTCTGGGAACGCGCCCCGCTGGAACGGCACGTCTATAAGAAGGTGCTGGCCTTCATGACCCCGGAATCGGCCGTTTCCCTGACCTTTGAGAATGAAAATTTCGAGCAGCCGCCGTATAACGGCCACACTGTATTCCGTCCGGCTTTCGATAGCTGGCTCGCCGGCGAGGCCGTCAGGGAAGGGGCTTTATTACTTACCGACTGCACCGTGGAAGACCTGGTCCGAAAAGACGGGAGAATCGCCGGCGTCACCGTCAAAGGCCGGGAGGGGACGCTGAGGGGCAATATCGTCATCGCCGCCGACGGCGTCCTGTCCTTCATGGCTGAAAAAGCCGGGCTTCGTAAAGAATTTAAAGCTAA
>JAGLTT010000118.1 GCA_023135135.1 Dehalococcoidales bacterium | reverse complement strand
GGCCGTAGCCGAAAATCCGCGTAATTGCCGAGCAGATGACGAACTTGCCCAGTATTATCACCACCACCACGACGGCGATAGTGCCGAGGTTTTCGCCGATAAACTGGAGGTTGGCCAGCATTCCCAGGGAGACGAAGAACAGGGCGCCGAAGGTATCACGCAGCGGCATGATATCCGCGAACGCCTGCCGGGCGAATCCTGACTGACTGATAATCAGGCCGGCCGCAAAAGCACCGAAAGCTGCCGACAGGCCGAAGGAGTAAGTCCCGAAGGCCGCCGCCAGGCAAACGACGACTACCGTCAGCATGAATAGCTCCCGGGTGCGCTGCCCGGCCACCTTCTTCAGGAACCAGGGCATTCCCCAGTAGCCCAGTACCAGCATCACCGCAATAAAGCCCACCGCCTTGGCGATGGCCATGCCCAGGGAAGCCCACATCTCCCCGCCTTCTCCCCCCACCGCCATCATTATCACTATTATCGGTACCACGCTCAGGTCCTGTACCAGCAGGATACCGAGCATAATACGACCTTGTATGGTATCGAGCTCGCCCCTCTCCATGAGGAGCTTCAGGACCACCATGGTGCTGCTCAGGGCGATAATAAAGCCGAAGAACACCGCCCCCGTCATATCCAGTCCCACCATCCTGCCCAGCCCGAACCCGGCCGCCGCCGTGAGTAACATCTGGGCTATACCGCCGAGGACGGCGATTTTGCCCATTCTCAATAGCTCTTTCAGGGAAAATTCCAGTCCGATGGCAAAGAGCAGGAGGACCACGCCGATTTCGGCCAGGGAGGATATCGTCTCCGTATCATGCACCCATCCCAAGACGGAAGGCCCCACGGCGATGCCTCCCGCCAGGTATCCCAGGATAATGGGCAGGCGCAGCCAGCGGGCCAGCATTCCGCCGGCTATGGCCGTCACCAGAACAATCAGCAGGTCGCGCCCGATATCCAGACTTTCCAAAGCACGCTCCTCAATGGGTTGGAGTATCTGTGCTATTTTAACATGAATTCAGATGAAAACGTACGGATATGAAGAAAGTTTGCATAAAGATAAAACGATTCGCGGTATCAGGGTTAAAGAGGGTTACTATGACCTGAGTGCCCTGTCCGCGTTTCTGGCCACCATCTGGCAGAACAACCCGAAGATACTGAAAACCGTAAAGATAATGAAGCCCGTCCTGATACTCGTCAGGAACTGCGGATAATATTCCGGGGTAATCTCGGCCTGGCCGATATACAGCGAGAAGATTATCATCATGATGCCCATGCTGACCATCATCCCCGCCGTCCGCATCGTTCCCAGCGTACCGGCGGCCACCCCCAGGAATTTCTTGTCCACCGACCCCATAATCGCGTTGGTATTCGGCGAGGCGAAAATACCGATGCCCAGGCCGTTGATAGCCAGGGCCACCATGATAAACCACAGCGCCGTGCTATCGTTCACAAAAATGAGCAGTAGCAGCGCCACACAGTTGAGCGCCATCCCCACCGAGGCCACCAATCTCGGCTCGATTCTGTCCGAGACCCGCCCGGAAATCGGCGTCATGATGGCCATCAGGACCGAGGCGGTGATTAAAATCAACCCGGCCATCTGCGGCGAAAGACCCTTGATATATTGCAGGTAGAGACTCAGCAGGAAACTGATGGCAAAAATGGCGATATACGATATAAATATCGCCAGATTGGAGAAGAAAAAGACCCTGTTCTCTCTAAAAAGGCTGAGGTTAAAAATGGGGCTGACCGTCCGCGATTCCCAGCGTGCGAAGAATATCAAACCCATTACCCCGAGTAAAAAGAGGACTACGCCGAGTATGCTGGGTAGCGAGGAGAAACCGTACATGAATAGGGCGATGGAAATAGCGTAAGTAATAGAACCGACATAGTCGAACCTTTCACCGGCAGCCTCACGCCACTCTCCCTTTAAAGCATAGAAAACGAGCGCCAGCAGCACCACTGACATAATACCGCTGAGTATGAAGATGCTCTGCCAGCCGAATGCCCCGGTGAGAGTCCCGCCGATAAACGGCCCCATCGAAAGCCCGGCATACGTTCCGGCCGTGCTTATCCCCAGAGCACGCCCTCTCCTGTCGGCAGGGAACACCGAAGTCAGTATAGAGATGCTGTTGTTGAACATTATCCCGGAACCCGCCCCCATAAGAGCCAGGCTGATAAAAAGCATGGGGACCGAGTTAGCCACCGCCCCCAGAAAAGAAGCCAGGATGGTCACCAGCAGCCCGATTATGAAGAGCTTTTTCCGTCCGTAGATATCTGCCAGCCGTCCGAAGGGGACCTGGACCATGGCGATGGACAGGAAATATATCGTGCCGACCCAGGCCATCACCCATGCTTCCATGGCGAATTCCCGGCCTATGGTCGGTATGGACACGTTGATAGCAGCCACCAGAAACGGCATGATAAACGACGTCGCCGTGGATATTATGAGGATAATATACCTTTTAACAGCGGTACTGGAATCGTTTTTCATATTAATAGGTTTCCCGGCTATGATAAACGGATATACTCACCTCACGGCAAGGGATATTGATTAATTAGACCAGACGTTTGGGGGAAAGGTCAAGCGGCTGACTCTACTTTACCGGGTTGTCCGGCCTTCTTGAGATACGCGCCCGGTGGCAGTGGTGCCGGGCATATCTGCAATCTGACACCGCACTGGAAACAGCGCTTACCCTCGGCTATCGTCTCTTCTTCCGGCAGTCCCAGCTCTACCTCGGTGAAGTTGTCGGTCACCTTCTCCGGAGGCAGACACGGCATTTTAACCCGGGGCCTGTCGTTAAAGTTCTCTTCCGTTATGCCGGCGCAGACGTTGATTTTACGCTCACGGGTCAATTCCTCGTCGATAATACCTCTGCCGCCCAGATACTTATCGATTGAACTGGCCGCCAGTCTTCCGGCAGCAATCGCCCTGATGACCGAGTCCGGCCCGGTAACGGCGTCGCCGCCCGCCCAGACTCCCTGACGGCTTGTCGCCTGTGTCCTGGAATCGGCCTGGATAGTATCGCCGCGGCCCGTCTTTACCTTAAAATCAGCCGGTATGTCCGGTCTCTGGCCGATAGCGCCGATGATGGAATCATATTCCGCGTCGAATTCGCTGCCCTTGATGGGCACCGGCCGACGGCGTCCGCTGGCGTCAGGTTCGCCCAGTTGATTGCGATTGCAGGTCATTACCAGGTGTCCGGCCTCCTGCCTTACCTTGAGATGCCCGGTGAGAAACTCTATCTTTATCCCCTCCTCCAGCGCCGCCTCCACTTCTTCCGGACTGGCCGGCATCTCGGTGCGGGTGCGTCGGTAGACGATGGTCACCGCTTTGGCGCCGAGGCGCAGGGCGACACGGGCGCTGTCGATGGCCACGTTGCCGCCGCCGATGACGGCTACCTTCTTACCGACGTCCACTTTAACACCCAGATTGGCGTCCCTCAAAAACGAAGCGCCGTCGAAGACACCGGGCAGGTCATCACCCTCAACGCCCAGTGCCATACCCTTGTGTGCCCCCGGCCCCAGGAAAACAGCCTCATAACCCTGTTCCAGGAGCCAGTCGACGGACTC
>JAGLTT010000117.1 GCA_023135135.1 Dehalococcoidales bacterium | reverse complement strand
CCGGAGAGTCGTGATTTCTTCCGTGGCGGGCTGATTATACCGTCTAACACCGCTGAAGACAGCGCCGAATCGGCGGCAAAGATGGCGAATAAGGCGCGTTTAGAGTTCGCCGCGGACATCGGTATTGCCATCGACGGGTATTTCAATACAGGTGCCGGTAACACGAGAGACGCTGCATATATAGCCGTCGATACGGAATCGAACCAGAAGACGATAAAAGCGAACTACCCCTCCAGGCTACCGCAGATGACCCGGAGAATAATTACTCACGCGCTTATTTGTCTCAGGGATTTTCTCCAGTCGTAAATAAACTGAATGTCATTGCGAGTCCTCATACTACGCTCAGGATAAACTCCTTTTAATAGTACTGTATGGACTACGTAAGATGATAGGGATTGACCTTCCTTGATGTCAAATAAATCGACGTCAACCATATGACACGAACGCGGTTGATTGTTGATATCCCGTGTTGTATATTTACAGAAGGGAGAGGTAAATGAATCGACAAGAAGTCATGGAGTCAATCAGGGAAAACGTGGAGAACGAAAACCTGATTAAACACATGTTAGCCACGGAAGCCATCATGCGGGCGCTGGCAAAGCGCATGGGCGAGGACGAAAACGAATGGGGACTGGCCGGCCTGCTCCACGACATCGACGTCGAGCTTACCGAGGGCGATATGAGCAGTCACAGCAAGCTGGGAGCCGACCTTGCCCGGGACCTGGGTGCCAGCGAAGCGATTGCCAATGCCATCCTCTGCCACAATGAGGCACACGGCGTCGCCCCGGAAACCAATATGGAGGAGGCACTTTTCTGCGCCGACCCTCTGACCGGCCTGATTACGGCAGCGGTGCTGGTGCGACCCGATAAGAAATTAGATGGTCTTGAAGCAAAATCGGTCCGAAAACGGTTCAAGGAAAAGAGCTTCGCCGCGGGTGCCAACCGGGAGCAAATCGCCCGGTGTGCCGATATTGGCCTTGAGCTGGATGAGTTCATCGCCATCGGCGTGGAAGCGATGAAGGAAATAGCCCCGCAGTTGGGTCTTTAGAAGACTAATTTACCGAAATCATCGAGCCTTCCGCTGTCTTGGTAACATCAATGCGCGTGGGGAAGGCGTCTTTCAGTTCGTCCATGTGGGTAATCACCAGTATCTTCTCGAAGTCGTCCTGAATGGATTTAATCGCTTCCTGCAGTTTTTCCAGTCCGGTATTGTCCTGCGTGCCGAATCCCTCGTCGATAATCAGGGTAGGTAGCGGTGCCCCGGCACGTTTGGTAAGCAGCCGTGACAGGGCGATGCGGATAGCGAAGTTGATGCGGAAGGCCTCGCCGCCGCTGAACATCTCGTAGTTCCTGGTGCCCAGTTCGTCGGATATGGTGATGTCCAGCGTTTCCTGCACGGTGCCCTTCTTGGTCTCCCGCTGTGTCTCGAATTTCACGTGCATCCGGTTGTCGGTCATGCGGGCGAGCAGGCGGTTAGCCTCGGTTTCAATCTCCGGGATGGCTACCTCAATGAGCAGGGCCTGTATGCCCCCTTTACCGAAAGCCCTGGCCAGTTCCCGGTAAATAGTCTCCTCCCTGGAGACCTGTGCCAGCTGGGCCTCTTTCTCTTTCTTCTTTATTTCCAGGTCGACGCAGTGCTGTATCTTTGCTTTAACGCTCCCCACCGCTTCCTGGGCCTGGCTGCGCTGACCGGCGAGGTCTCTGTACTCGGCCTCGGCGGCGACTACCTCGTCACGCAGGGCAGGAAGTCGAGTTAGCTCCGCCGTCAGGGCTTCTTTCTTCTCGTTATCGAGCTTAAGGCTGTCGCGGAGTCCCCGGGCGGCTTCTCCGGCGCGTGTCGCCGCCTCTTTTTCCTCATTGATAAGCCTTTCCGCCTCGTCCAGAGTATTCTTATCGCGTTCATAAGGTTCCAGTTGCTTTAGCTGCTGCCGCGCCTGTTCGTGCCCGGTCGCATCATAGTCGATTTTAGCAAGGTCAGCCTCGACGGCTACCAGGGCCTGCTGCTCGTTGATGGCAAAATCCCTTTTCGCCAGGTGCTGCTCGATTTCACTCAGGGTTTCCCGCAGTCCCGCCAGCTTTTTCTCGTCTTCTTCGATTTCGGAAATATCTTTCGTGAGGACGCTTATCTGGCCCTGGACCCTGGATTTCTCCTGGTTAAGCCCTGATTCACTCCGGGCTCTTTCTTTCTGCAGCGCCTCGAATTCCGCCCGTTTCTGCGCCAGGCTATCCTGGCCGGCCTTTAATGCGTCCGATTTCTCCTGCTTTTCTCCGGTGTATTTAGATTCGATGAGTGCCAGGCCTTCGCGTGTTAATTCGGTTTCGCAGAGAGGGCATTTTGCTTCCTTGTGTGACTCGGTATGCGACGCTATGAGGTCGAGCTTTTCCGCCACCTCGCCAATTTCCCTTTCCAGCCGGGTCTTTTCGGCCTCAAGATAACTTATCTGTTTCTGCACCTCCTGAGCCGACTGCTCTTTCTGGCGCAGCGCTGTTTCCGACTCTTCCAGCTGGCGCATCTGCGCCTGCGCCTGGTTGAGTTGATTTCTCAATTCGGTTAATTTCTGAGCCCTGGCTTCGAGGTTGCCGATTTCATGTTGAACGACGGTATGCTCGGTGGTCAGGCTATGTCCGGCTTTCGTTATGGCAGCCTCCAGCTGTGCCTTTTGCCTGTCCAGATTGACCGATTGCCGGAATTTCTGTTCCAGCTCATCGTTTATTTGCCTGGCCTGCGTGAATTGCGCGAAGCCTGCTTCTATAATCTCGCGCCGGCCGATTACCTCTTCGTAGGTTTTTATCCTGGATGAATGTTGTGCGGCCTGCTCTTCCCAGCGCTGGAGGTCACGGTTGCTGTTGTTGATGCGTGCCTCCCGTTCATCGAGCTGCGCCTTCTTGCTCTCAAGAGCCTCTTTTTTCTGGCGCAACTCGTTCAACACGCTCTCTTTTTCTTTTACTATCGAATCGATACCGGAGAGAGCGCCCTGCGCCTGTTCCAGTTCCACCTCATAGGCCGGTTTCTGAGCCAGCTCGTTATCAATTTCGCTGATGGTATTTTCCAGTTGGGCGCTGTCCGATTCGTGCTGCCTGGCGAGTATTTTGGCCCGGTCTTCAAGTTCATCATAGATATCCAGCCCGAGGATATTGCCCAGCACCTCCTTGCGTTTGGCGGGGGCCTGCCGGGTGAACTCGTCGGCGTGTCCCTGGCGCAGGTAGGCGCTATTGATAAAGGTATCGTAGTCCATGTGCAGGATGTCTTTTATTTTACTCTCCGTCTCGCTGATGGTATTGCCGGTGATAGGACGGAAACCGTTACCGGTGCTTATCTGGAGTTCCAGAGACGGCTTTCCCGGGCTGCTCCTCTTCTTGGGTCGGGAGCGCTTGCGGATGATGCGATAGAGCTGCGGTCCTACGGTGAAATCGAACTCCACCTCCATCTCCGACTGCGTGGTGTGGATAAGGTCGTCGTCGCTGCTGGCGCGGGCTTTGCCCCACAACGCCCAGGTCATGGCGTCGATGATAGCCGACTTGCCGTTGCCGTTGTCGCCGGAGAGGCAGGCGAGATGGATACCGGTGAAGTCCAGCGGAGGTACGCTATCCCGGTAGCACATGAAGTT
>JAGLTT010000116.1 GCA_023135135.1 Dehalococcoidales bacterium | reverse complement strand
GCCAACGCGCTGAGAATAGAGGCCGACCTTCAGGCTCTAAGCCCCGACCCGGAAGTGGAATAGTAAAGAAACCACCTGCGGTTAACGAATATTCCGAAAGGAGTACGAAATAATGCCTGCAGTCGATTATAATAAAAACCTCGTCAGGAAACCCGTATATGAGGTCGGTGTCCAGGCGGTGGGCAAGCACAAGGGCCACCAGGTACCCTCAATGACGTACATGAGCAATGCCCTCGTGCCCGGGAGCAATACCTACGTTGAAATCAGCTGGATATACGACGTCCCAACGCCGAACCCGTATGTCTTCGAGCATGCCCATAATTACAACGAGATTGTCCTGCACATCGGCAGCGACCCCCAGAATCCCGAGGCCCTCGGCGGTGAGATGACAATAGAAGTCGAGGGGCAGCCCCTTACCTTCGACAGGACGACGGCCCTCTTCCTGCCCAAGGGCACCAAACACGGCCCGCTGACCTGGCAAAAGGTCACCCGCCCCCACATCGAGATGACCTTAATGCTGGGCTGCGGCGACTTCGCCAAGGCGATGCCGGGCAGAAACCCCGAGGGGTAAATACAAATATATTATTAAAGGAGGACGGGGAAAAGTGGCAGAACTAAAACACGATAAATACATCGTCACCGGCAATAAACTAAAACATGACATGAAATTACCTGAATACCGGATCGGCGCTTTACAAGCGCAGAAGAGGCCCCCCGAGCAATCTACCCGGGTGATGTGGCTGGACGACGAGGTTGTACCCGGCGCCTTCTATACGGAATGCGTCTGGTTCATGCCGGGGATGGGGTCCGAGCAAGTCAAAGTTGAAGCTCATGCCCACTCTTTTAGCGAAATCATAACGTTCTTCGGAACCAACTATGAAGACCTGCATGATTTAGGCGGTGAAGTCGAGTTATGGCTGGAAGACGAGAAAATCATCATGACCAGGAGTTTCCTGGCATTCGTGCCGGCCGGAATGAAGCACTGCCCGTTGATTATCAGGAGGGTGGACCGGCCTATTTTTCACTTCACGGTCGGACCCGGGAAAGAGTATGGTTAAAGGGTACGAGTAACTTGGCTTGAATTCATATAGCCAAATCACAAAGAAAGGAATAGTTAAAATGGGAAAATACGGTAAATATATCTGTACCGAATTGAAGCCAGACATCCAGTTACCCGGATACAGGGCAGGTGAAAGAGAAATGCTCGGGCAGGGACTGCTGGACGGCAAACGCAGGTTCATGGAGCATGTCGTCTGGATGGACAGCACGGTGCTGCCGGGCGCCTTCTACGCCGAATGCGTCTGGTTCTGGCCCCAGGCGAGGGAGAACATGCCGATAAGGAAGTTAACCCCGGAAGAAGCAAAGAAGAACCCGGTACTCGCCCCCCACGCCCATGCCTTCCCGGAGCTTCTCTCATATTTCGGGACCAACACGGACGACCCGAGCGACCTCGGAGGCGTAATCGAGTTCTGGCTGGAGGATGAGCAATTCATCATGGAAAAGAGCTTCGTGGTCTATATCCCGGAAAACGTCAGGCATTGTCCCCTCAAGACGCTGAGAATAGACAGGCCCATGTTCCACTTCACCATGGGTCCGGGACAGATGTACCGCTAATGGTATTATCCCCCGACATGACTAATAAATAACGATTACAGAGGAAAAGAGAAATGGCAGAAAAGAAATACGCTAAGAATTTCATTACCGCGGATAAACCCGACCTGAAGCTCCCGGAATACCGCCATGATCAGGACTTCATCAAGCGGGTGACACATATCGACGCCGATACCGTCCCCGGCGCCAAGTTCTACAACGAGTGCACGTGGATAGTGCCGGGTGATACTACCAAAGGAGAGAATGTCCTGGCGGATTCCCATACCCATAGCTGGGGACAGCTCCTCTGCATGTACGTATACAACTACGACGATATTAAAGATCTGGGAGCCGAAGTAGAGTTCACCATAGACGGAGAAAAACACGTAATTACAGAAAGCTTTTCGGCATTCATACCGGCGGGCGTGCAGCATGGCCCGTTGATTATCAGAAATGCGACCAAACCCATTTTCTTCTTCTCCGCGGGTTCTACCGAAAAGTACGAATAAAAGAATAATAGCCTATTAACCATGTCACGGGATAGCCATGTTATCCCGGTCAATCATTTCTGATAGAAGGGAAAAGTACGATGGCAAAAACGAAATACGGTAAATATATCATCAGCGAGCTTAAGCAGCCTAAAGTGGAAGCTGAATGGAGTCCACCGTTATCAGCCGCCGGAAAAAATAAAGGCGGACGCCTCCTGTACCTGGACAACAATGTAGCGCCGGGGGCTTTTTATATGGAGTGCGTCTGGATAATGCCCCGGCCGGCGGGCACCGTACCGGGCGGTGAGTCCGGCAGGCGTGTCGGCACGGAGCCGCATACGCACGATTATGACGAGGTTATTGCCTTCATCGGCACCGACCTTTCTGACCCGTACGACCTGGGCGCCGAGGCAGAACTATGGCTTGGTGATGAAAAGCATATTATCAACAAAAGCTGCCTCGTATATATCCCCGCGGGACTCATGCACTGCCCCTTAACGTTCCTGAGAGTAGACCGTCCGGTGTTTCACTATACCACCGGACCCGCCAAGATGTATTTTTAAAAAGGAGAATCCCGCCAGGCCAATCATTTCTCAACCTGCGGGATTCTTTTTATTTATCTATATCGGGCTTATGACAAAAGCCAGAAGATAACACCCGTTATCAGCATCAATACTCCCAGGGCGATGGCTATCCAGCCACCCACCTTTAATGCCCCGGGCTGCGGGCGCTCCGGCCAGTGGGATACGTACTCCCTGACGTCGGTACGGGCAGTCAGCGCGTCGTAGTATTTTTTCTCCTCGTACCTGCCCCAGACAATTCCGATTACACCCAGGATGATGAATATCCCGCCCACTATCAACAGTATATACCAGTCACCTTGAGGCATGTACGGCCGACTCCTTAATGTGGAGTATCAGTGGTAAAACTATATGCCATCGGCTTGGAATTTGCAAACAGGCGGGCTGTCCGCAAACATGGCCCGTCTGCTTTTACCGGAGCAATATCTATTTTACTTCAACAGTGGCGCCGGCCGCTTCCAGTTTCTGCTTAGCGGTGGCGGCTTCTTCCTTGCCGATGGCCTCTTTGACCGCCTGGGGCGCGCCTTCAACCAGGTCTTTCGATTCCTTCAGTCCCAGTGTGGTCAACTCACGGACGGCCTTGATAACATTAATCTTGTTGGCGCCGATTTCTTTAAGAATCACGGTAAATTCCGTCTGCTCCTCGGTCTCGGCAACCGCCTCAGCCGCTGCCGGTGCTGCAGCTACAGCTACCGGTGCCGCGGCGCTTACGCCGAACTCCGTCTCCAGGGCTTTCACCAGTTCCGCCAGCTCCATCACGGACATCTTCCTAATAGCCATCATTATATCAGCGATAGCTTTCGAAGATACCTTGGGCTTCTCCGCTTTCGGCTTCTTAGCCTCTTCTTTTGCCGGTGGAGGCTCTTCAGCCTTTGGCTTTTCCGGGGCAGGCTCTTCAGCTTTCGGTTCTTCCGGAGCAGGTTCTTCAGCCTTCGGCTCTTCCGGGGCAGGCT
>JAGLTT010000115.1 GCA_023135135.1 Dehalococcoidales bacterium | reverse complement strand
CGCAGCGCAGCAGGCTCGACCGGGGCCTCCCCAGCGCCATGATGTTCTTCGGCAGGTGCACTATCTCGTTATAGGTGATGATATAGGTGCCGGGGACCAGCTCGATGCTGCCCATCCCGTCGAAGACCAGCGGCGACAGGTCCGATATTACCCGCTGGCTGTTGTCCGCCGTGATACTCCCCGCCGACTGCGGCACGGCCACATCGCGCAGGGTAAGGTCGAAACCGTTGGCCTGCACCTGCTCATCGAGGTCAATCCAGCCCTCAACGAGCGGCGGGTCCTGCTTTATCAGATATCGTATATCTTTTCCCGAAAGTACCGACACATCAAACCTCTACTTGGTCAACCGCCGTCGCATGGTCACCAGCGTAATGGAAAAGAATACCACTATCCAGACGATAATAATACCCAGTGCCAGCAGCATCTCCGGCTGAAATTCCCCCTGAAACAATCCCCGGGCAAGATGGGCTACCGGCGTTAAAGGAGCTATCCAGCTCAACGTTTGCACTATCTCAGGAAACCGGTTGAGCGGGAAAAAGACGCCGCTCAGGAGAAACATCGGGGTGATGAACAGGGTGAAAAAGAAATTAAAGGTGTATATAGAAGGCACAATAGAGGTAAAGAACAGCGCGATAGAGGCAAACATGAGACCGGATAGCGCCGCCACCAGAGGTATCAGCAACGCCCAGAAAGAAGGCACCAGTTGAAAAGCCGCCGCTATGGCCAGGATGATACATCCGGTCATGAAAGCGCGGGTGGCTCCCCAGAAAATTTCACCGGCGGCAATATCTTCCACGTTCAGAGGTGTCGCCAGAATAGCATCGAAGGTATAATGGTGCTCCATCCGGAAATAGCTGCCATAGGTACATTCGAAACTGGCGGCGAACATGGCATAAGCCACGATAATACCAGGGGCAAGAAATTCAATATATCTCTGGTCGCCTATATCGCCGACAAATGCCCCCATGCCCATGCCGAAAGCCATCAGGATGAGAATCGGCTCGATAATGGCGCCGGCCCCTTCCGAGTGCCAGAGCCGGAAGAAAACATCCCGGTCCCGCTGCCAGAGGCGGTAAAATCGCCAGGAGAAAGGTCTCATTCGACTAACGACCTCCCGGTGAGTTTGAAGAAGACATCTTCCAACGTGGCCGCCCGGGCTACCCCGGGAAGACCTTCTAACAGACTGTCATCCTTCGGGAAGACATGAATGATACCGGCGAACTCTTCGAATTCAAGCTGGCGGCTCTCCAGTTCCCTGATAATTGAATCATGCTCATCTGACGTCACATCAATCTCCCAGACCCGGCTGCTCATATATCTGGTAACAAACGCCTGAGGAGTATCGATATCTATTATTCTCCCCTGGTGGATTATCGCCACCCGGTCGCAGAGGCGGGCGGCCTCCTCCATATTCTGCGTGCACAATAGCTGGGTAATCCCCTGGCTTTTCAACTCCCTCAGTTTCCGCCAGACCATGTGCCTGGCCTGAGGGTCCAGGCCTATCGACGGCTCATCCAGAATGATGATTTTTGGCGCGTTAACCAGGCCCCGGCCTATCAATAAGCGCCGCTTCATACCTCCGGACAGCTCATCAATCTTGCTGTTGCGCTTTTCTTCGAGCGCCATGGAATGCAGTATCTCCACGCTGCGTTGATAAGCCACTTCCCTAGGTATGGCAAAGTAGCGGGCGAAGGTAAGCAGGTTCTGAATTACGGTCAGATCCTCGTCGAGGTTGTCTGTCTGCGGGATGACTCCCAGTATAGCCTTGACCTCGCGGGGATACTTTTTCAGTTCCCTGCCATCCACCCGGATATCCCCGCGCGTCGGTGGCGAGACGGCTGTTATCATCCTGATGATGGATGTCTTACCGGCGCCGTTAGGCCCCAGCAGACCAAAGCATTCGCCCTCCTCAATCTCCAGGTTGATATCGTCCACGGCGACAAGGTCTTTGAACTTCTTGGTTAAATTGGTAGTTTTAATAATAATAGCCATAATTACACGATCAAAGGGTTCCGGGGATTTACTCATCTATCATAGCAGTTTTGAAATTTTGCTACAATAGAGGATTATAATCCAGGGTAATAGTGCTGCTTATCCCTTCCAATTGCTTTACATATACTTTGACTTTAACTACAATGATACCGGTATCTTAGGGAAGGGAGCCGTTGCCGTGATTAAAGCCGTCTTTTTTGACCTCTACCAGACGCTGGTGCGATACGAGCCGCCCCGGGAAGAAATCGAGGCGAAAGTGCTCAAAGATTTTGGTATTGATGTCAGTCCGGCAGTGTTGAGCCGGCCTATGGTGGTAGCTGACGAATTCATCTATAACGAGATTGCCCGGCGTCCGCTGAGCGACCGCTCCACGGAAGAAAAAATGGCCCTGTATGCCCAGTACCAGGGAATACTGCTCCGTGAAGCCGGCATTGAATATGACCAGAAAATTATCCCGAGCCTGCTGGGCGCGATGATGCAATCGAGTATGGACCTGGTCCTCTTCGACGATGTAACGCCCCTGCTTGACGACCTGAAAGGCAGAGGACTTATCCTGGGCTTAATCTCCAATATTGAGCAGGATATGACCGAAACACTGACGAAGCTGGAATTGCCCTCCTGGCTGGGAATAATCGTAACCTCCCAGGACACTGGCGCCGGCAAGCCGCGACCCGAAATTTTCCGGGAGGCGCTGCGGCGGGCGGGGGTACAGCCTTCTGAGGCGATATACATCGGCGACCAGTATCAGGTCGACATCGTCGGCGCCCGGGGAGCCGGCATGAAGGGAATACTTATCGACCGTAACGACTATTACAGGGACATTACTGACTGCCCGAAGATAAGCAGTCTAAGTGAAGTAGTAGAATACCTGTAAAAGCCGTCTATATCATTTTCTTCACCTGGTTAACAGCTATCCCGGCCTACCGGGCAGTCACGGCATTTTCCCTGCGAGCACATCGTCTTATATATATGTAGCAGGCCCTGCTGCCTCCGGGCGGTGCTGACCAGGTAACGGCCTATTCCCAGCTGGTTCACCATGTGCCTTTCCAGGGTATTATCGGCCAGCACCGGGTAGTGACGATAAATTTCCACAGCCTTTGCGGCCAGTCCCGGCCGTTCATTGGCCTGTCCCCAGGCAGTGGCGAAGGGCAGAAGTACATTGACGACGATATCGGCGGCCCGCCCCCTGCCCAGGAGGGCCGGAAGACTGCTCCCGCCTGCTAGTCCGAAGTCACCGCAAACTCCCCCACGACTGCCGGTCGTTACCAGTAACGCTCTTTCCATTTCGCGGCAGCCTGTATCAATCGTCGCCTCGCCCAGCCTGCCGATTAGCCCCGCCAGCATCCCCTCACTCTTATAGCGAAGCAGCAGATGACACATCGCCGCGATACGGCGGGTGGGCAGATTGCCCGGCCTGACCTTGAAAAAGTGCCAGTCATTCTCAGACATTGTCGTCGCCTCGCGGCAGTCAGCCCACACCTGCTCCAGCCTGGCTGACCAGTTATCAGCGATGCCTGCCATACGGTACGATCCGGCACGCTGCGACGGCAGCAGTCCCGCCATACCTGCCAGCCGGGCCTGATATTGCGCCAGGCATTCGGCATCCGGAATTTCCCCTGAA
>JAGLTT010000114.1 GCA_023135135.1 Dehalococcoidales bacterium | reverse complement strand
TACTGGCGCAGGCTGACGGACACGGGGAGACGAAGACCGTCCACGCCGCTCACGGGTGCTGCCGGAGGCTGCTGGCGCTGATGGGCGGTTACACCTGGCAAACAAGAAATCCGGACAGCTGGGAGGGGTGGTACTGGGGAGCCAAGCATGTCTGGGGCTGCGAGCCGGTGGGCAAGCAGCGTAACAATACCAATATTGTCCCTGATATCGCGGAACATGCCGGGATGATTCTGTTCTGGGGCTGCGACCCGGAAACGACGACCTGGGGGTGGGGAGGCCAGACGGTCAGCCGGTTGTGCTACTGGTTTACCGAGCTCGGCATAAAGCAGGTATATGTCTGCCCGGACCTGAATTACGGTGCGGCCGTCCACGCTGATAAATGGATTCCGATACTCCCCAATACGGATGCCGCTTTACACCTCGCTATAGCTTATTTCTGGATTACCGAAGGTCTCTATGATAAGGAGTATATCAAAACGCACGCGGTAGGATTTGATAAATTCGAGGAATATGTCCTGGGAAAGGAAGACGGCATTCCCAAGACGCCTAACTGGGCGTCGAAGATAACCGGGGTGCCGACGAGGATAATCAAGGCGCTTGCCAGGGAGTGGGCGTCAAAGAGTACTTCGATATCGCATAGCAACGGTGGTCCCGGCATCAGGAGCCCGTACTCAACGGAACCGGCCAGGCTGGAGGTCTGCCTGCTGGGGATGCAGGCTCTGGGCAAGCCGGGATGTCACCAGCTGAGTATGATTGAATGGGGAATCTTCGGGGGGTGGAATAAACCGGGTTGGAGAATTGGCGACGACACCAACCCTGCGCCCGGACCTGTAGTATATCCGGCCGTGGTGGCGGCGAACCGGGGGTTTACCGAGAAGGACATGCCGCAGCAAATTATTCCCAAGCTGCTGATTCACGAAGCCATTCTCAATCCTCCCCTGAGCTGGTATGGTACCACGCGTTGTGTAGAACTGGTTGAAGACCAGTTCGTGAAATATCAATACCCCGCCGAGGGTTGCGCGGAAGTACGTATGATATGGACCGACACGCCTTCGTGGATGTCGTGCTGGAACGGCTCCAACCGGATGGCGGACGCCTTCCGGAGTCCGCAGATAGAATTCGTGCTGGCGCAGCATCCGTGGATAGAGAACGATTGTGAGTTCGCCGATATTATCCTGCCGGCCACCACCAAATTCGAAACGGACGATATCGGGGTAGACGTATTCACCGCGGAATTCAGGACCGTTTTCCTCGACCCCAAATGTGTCGAGCCAAAGGGAGAATCGAAGAGCGATTATGAAATCGTCTGCGCCATCGCCGAAAAGCTGGGCATGCTTGAAGAATACACTATGGGTGAAACCGAGGAGGGGCTGATTAGAAAGGGTTTTGATACCTCGGGCGTACAGGATATGGTGACGTGGGACGAATTTAAAGAAAAGGGATATTACGTCATCCCGACCGACCCCGACTGGAAGAAAAAAGACGTCGGCATGAGGAAATTTTTTGAAGACCCGGCAAATAATCCTCTGAGGACTCCCTCCGGCAAGCTGGAATACTATTCCCAGAGATTGGCGGAGCACTTCCCCGATGATAACGAAAGGCCGCCGGTCCCGCACTGGATTGAAAAAGGTGACAGCCACGACGAAAGGCTTTCCGGCGAGAGGGCTAAAAAATACCCCCTGCTAATCGTTTCCAATCATCCCAGGTGGCGAGTGCATTCTCAGCACGATGATATGCAGTGGCTGAGAGAAATGGAAACGTGTAAAATCGTCGGTCCTGACGGCTATGCCTACCAGACGATGTGGATTCACCCGTCTGAAGCTGCCAGGAGGGGTATCCAACACGGAGATGTGGTTAATGTCTATAACGACAGGGGCGGTGTCCTCTGTGGCGCCTACGTCACCGAAAGGCTGATGCCCGGCACCGTCTACGTGGACCACGGGGCAAGGTATGACCCGATAGTTCCCGGAGAGCTTGACCGGGGCGGCGCCATCAATACCATAACTCCGTATAAACCGATATCCAAGAATGCCACCGGGATGGCCGTGTGCGGATTCCTGGTCGAGGTTGAGCGGGTCAATGTTGATGAACTGAGAAGGAAATACCCCGAAGTGTTTAACCGACCCTACAACCGGGCTTCCGGTCTATGCTACGAACGCATGCTATACCGGGGTGAATGATAATTAGCTGAATAGCCCTATCTGAAACTCGGAAAACACGAAAGCCATAACTTTCACGGACATGTAGAGTTATGGCTTTCAATATTATCTTTTATTTAAAGCCTTATAGCATCACGGTGCCGCCATCCACATAGATGACCTGTCCCGAGATGAAGTCCGAGTCCGCCGAGGCCAGGAACAGGGTGGCCCCCACCAGGTCTTCCGGCTCCTCGCGACGGGGAATGGACTGTCCCGAGGTGGCATTCTTGAATGATGTGTCGGGGCCGGACATATCTAAACTGGCTTCGGTAGCGGTTAGTCCCGGGCCGATGGCGTTGACATTGATGTTTGAGGGACCCAGGGCGTGAGCCAGGGCGTGGGTCATCGTGTAAAGCGCCCCCTTACCGCAGGAATACGGCATAAAGAATGGCGCGCCGGGGACCCGGGCAACATTAGAGGCAATATTGATAATCTTGCCCTTTTTCTGCTCCACCATGAGGGGGACAACCGCCTTGCAGACCATCCAGGTTCCCTTGACATTTACCGAAAATATACGGTCCCATTCCTCTTCTGTCCAGAGGTGCCACGGTTTGGGCCTGATTCCGAACCATATGGCGGCATTATTAACGAGGATATCCACCCTGCCGTACTGTTTCATAACCGCATCGGCTATCTTCTGGGTGTCGCCGGCAACAGAGATATCTGCCTTGACGAAGGTGACTTCCCCGCCTTTATCTTTTATCTCCTTGGCCGTGGCTTCGGCCCTTTCCAGGCTGGTAGTAGTAAGAAGCAGCTTGGCCCCTTCCTCGGCGAACCTCATGGCAAAAGCCTTCCCCAGGCCGCGGCTGGCTCCGGTTATAATAGCTACTTTGTCCTGTAAAACTGGCGACATGCAATCCTCCTTTTTATTTTTCCCGATTCATACCACCCGGGGGTATTATACAACTTTGTGCCGGCCATTTCACTCGGTATGTGTGAATCTTGACAAAGATAACTTTGACCGCCTAAAGTTTTCATGGTAAGGGTATATTAATCACAGCCAAAAGAAGCGAGGTGAAACATGGCCGGTCCGCTGGACGGAATCAGAGTCCTTGACCTGACACAGGTATTATTCGGCCCTTTCGCTACTATGCTGCTCAGCGATTTAGGCGCCGAGGTTATAAAAATCGAGAGGCCGGAGGTCGGCGATATTGCCCGGGGCAACGGCCCCGTTGTCCGGGGACAGAGTACTTACTTTCTCAGCCTTAATCGCGGTAAGAAAAGTATTACGTTGAATCTCGCCTCTGAGCATGGCAAGGACATCTTCCTCAGGCTGGTGGAGCATGTTGACGTCGTAGTGCAAAATTTCACTCCGGGAACCATGGAGAAGCTGGGCCTCGGTTATGAAACCTTAAAACAGCGCAACCCAAAAATCATCTACGCCGCTTGTTCCGGCTTTGGCCAAACCGGACCCTATGCCGCGAAGCTCGCTTTTGACGTCATCGTTCAAGCCATGGGTGGCATAATGAG
>JAGLTT010000113.1 GCA_023135135.1 Dehalococcoidales bacterium | reverse complement strand
TCGGGTCAAGCCCGAGAATGACATTGTTAAATAATCTCTAAGTTCCCTGTTTAATCACGTAATCGGCCAGAGCGTACAGTGATTCACGGCTTGGAGTATCCGGAATCAGGTTCAGGTTCTGGCAGGCCTGGCTACAGTATTCCGAGGCTATTTTATAGCAGTCGCCGATAATCGTGGAATCGAGCACCATTTCAATCGCACGCGCGATATTACTCTTATCTCCGGTCTCGAACAGTCTCACGACCGGATTATCGTCCGGGTAGCGCTCCATCAGCAGCATGGCCGGCAGGGTGAGAGTACCCTGGGTTAAGTCCGAGCCTACCGGCTTACCCATGGCTTCCTCGGTGCTGGTAAAGTCCAGGATATCGTCAACGATTTGAAAAGCGATGCCCAGGTTATCACCGTACTCTTTCATCACCGTCACCACTTCTTCCGGTGACCTGCTTAAAATGGCGCCGGACTGCGTAGCCAGGGAGAACAGGGAGGCGGTTTTGCTGTAGATGCGGCGGTAGTAATTTTCGCGGCTCTGTTCCAGGTTAAATGCCCCCCGGAACTGGCCTATCTCACCGCTGGAAATAGTCGCCAGGGTCTGTGAAAAGAGCTTGATGACCCGGGGAGTCCGGGTGTCCGCTACGGACTCTCCGGCCTTGGCGAACAGGTAGTCGCCCATGAGTATGGCTATTTCATCGCCCCATATGCTGTTTATCGTGGCCTGTCCCCGTCGCGTTAAAGCCTTGTCGATGGCATCATCATGGACGAGTGTGGCGGTATGCATCAGCTCGACGGAAACTGCCATGGGCAGCAGGTAGGTAAGGTCATATTCATAGGACTTGCCGGGCAACAGGGTAAGCGCCGGCCTGATTCCCTTGCCGGTTTCCTTCACCACGTAGCTCAGCTGCTCCGCCAGCCAGGCGAAATCAACATGGCTGATGGACTTCAACGCATCCCCTACCCTGTTTAAATCGTCCTGAACGGGTACGTAAATCTGCTCAAGTTCCAATACGCCTTGTCTCCTCGTCTATGATACTATCATCTAGCTTGGCAAACAGGGGCTTAGGTTCCCGCAGTTTCTGCCCCGGCGGCAGCGTTTGCGGCTGCCAGCCACAGTCCTCTACCCTGCCGTCAAAACCGAGATACTCGTGCACTTTCTGGGAACTGAAGGGGAGGAAGGGGTAAAACATCGTTTTAAGTTGTGAAATAATGCTGAGAGCCACGTACAAAGACGTAGCCGCCGCCTGTCTGTCTTCCTTGATTACCTTCCAGGGCGCTTTGTCATCGAGGTAGCGGTTGGCCTCGCGGGCGGCTGACATGGCCGTCATGATGGCCTGCTTGAAGCTGCATCTGGAGAGAAACTCTCCTGCCTGTTCGAGGCAGGAGTCCGTATTCTTCATGAGGCTTTTATCGGCGTCGCTTAATTCACCGGGCTCCGGCACACAGCCGTCGAAGTTACGATAGACGAAGGTCAGCACCCGGTTGACCAGGTTACCGTAGGCAGCCACCAACTCGTCGTTATTGCGGCGGACAAGCTCACGCCAGGAAAAATCGGTATCGCTGGTTTCCGGCATATTAATGGAGAGCAGATAGCGCAGGGGGTCGGGGTCATAGCGCGAGAGATAGTCCGGCAGCCAGACCGCCCAGTTCTTGCTGGTAGAGAGCTTTCTGCCCTCAATGGTCAGGAACTCATTGGCCGGCACGTCGTGGGGCAGGACCAGACCCTCATAGCCGAGCAGCATCGCCGGCCAGATAAGGGTGTGAAAGGGGATGTTGTCCTTGCCGATAAAGTAATAGCTTTTTATCTCTTTGTTCTCATCCCAAAAATCGTGCCACTTCTCTTCATCCTTTGCCTTTTCTTTTGCCCACTCCTTGGAAGCCGAGAGGTAGCCGATGACGGCTTCAAACCAGACATAGATACGCTTATCTTCGAAGCCTTTCACCGGCACCGGCACGCCCCATTCGATATCGCGGGTTATCGCCCGGTCCCTCAGTCCTTCTTTAAGATAGCGGGTGGTCAGGCCGGAAACATTGGGTCGCCACTGACTCTGCTCTGTCACCCACTTTTTCAGCCTGTCCTGGAAAGCGCTTAGCTTCAGGAAAAAGTGCTCCGATTCTTTTAATACCGGGGTGGTACCGCAAATGCGGCAGTGAGGGTCAATCAATTCCGTGGGGTTCAGCGGTTTGCCACAGGCGTCACACTGGTCTCCCCTGGCCCCGGAAGAATTACAGGAGGGGCAGGTGCCTTCGACATAGCGGTCGGGCAGGAAGCGCCGGCACTTGGGACAAAATAACTGGGACACGGTGTTTTTGTACAGGTAGCCCTTTTGAAGTAACTTCAGGAAAATATCCTGGGCTACTTCGGCATGGTTCCTGGTGCCGGTAGTGGTGAAAAGGTTGAAAGTAATGCCCAGCTTCTGCCAGCAGTCGAGGAACTCTGCCTGGTAAAAATCGGTAATCTCCGCCGGGTTCTTGCCTTCCTGCTCGGCTTTAAGGGTTATCGGGGTGCCGTGCTGGTCCGAACCGGATACCATCAATACTTCGTTGCCTTTGACACGATGGTAGCGGGCAAAGATATCCGCCGGTAGATAACATCCGGCAATCTGTCCCAGGTGCAGCGAGCCGTTGGCATACGGCCAGGCGACACCGATGAAAATTCTCTCGCTCATGTTTGATGCCTTAAGAGGAGCAGTACACCAGACCTAGAAAAAGGTCAGCACCCGCTCACCTTTCTCTTCTTTGTAGTGGGCGTAGCCTTTTTTGAGGCAGCACTCAACGCAGTAGCGCTTGGTATCGCCCTCCTCGTCCTCGACGCCGTCCGTTTCATTGATAGCCAGATAGCGGTTAGGGTAAGGGATAGGATTCTGGCACTCATCACATTTGATTTCGCCTAAAGATATACAGCCGCGACGCATTTGTTTGCTCCTTTATCCGTTTTAACGCTTATCTTTTACTCTGTCCCAGACCTTATCCAGCCTGAGCCAGGTTTGATACAGTTCCTTCCTCGGCAGTCCCGTTTCTCCGGCCACCGTGGCTACAGCGTCTTTAGCCGTAGCCCCCGCAAGGTACATCTGACGTAACTGCTTTTCCACGGCCTCCGTCAGCCGGGGCTTTTCCCTGGCGCCTTTGCCTTCGATAACCAGCGTGAACTCACCCCTCGGCGCTGTGAAATGTTTTATCGCTTCGCTCACCTTTCCCCGGAAGACCTCCTCGTGGAGCTTGGTAAGCTCGCGGCAGACGGCCAATCGCCGGTCGCCGAGGGCAGCCAGGATATCCTCCAGCGCCGCGAGGATTCGATGGGGCGCTTCCAGGGCGATGATAGTCCCCGGTTCATCAGCCACCGATTCCAGGGCGCGGCGGCGGGCGCCTGCTTTGTTCGGGAGAAAGCCGATATAGAGAAACCTGTCCGTGGGCAGTCCGGAGACCGCCAGCGCCGTAGTGACCGCCGAAGGCCCGGGTACGGGGACAACCGGAATATTATGCCGACCGGCCGCCACGATAAGCTCGTAGCCGGGGTCGGAGATGCCCGGCATGCCCGCCTCGGAAACAAGAGCCACATCCCCTTCTTTGAGGTAGTCCAGAACACGGTCAAGCTTGGTCAGCTTGTTGTGCTCGTAATAGCTGGTCATGGGCGTCTTGATGTCGTAGGCATTGAGAAGGCGCCTTGTTTTACGGGTATCTTCGGCAGCAATCAGCTTCACCTCGCGGAGCATACGGATTGCCCGCAACGAAATATCCTCCAGGTT
>JAGLTT010000112.1 GCA_023135135.1 Dehalococcoidales bacterium | reverse complement strand
CAGTTTCAGCTGGAACTGCATGGCCTCGTGCAGCTTTTCGGGCTGCCGGTACATGTCCATGACGATGCCGTGGGTGCCCCGCAGGACATCGGCGAAAGTATCAAAGGGCGCTCCGGCCATGATGCCGCCGCCGAACAGGGAGGGATATCCGTGAGACCTGATGTAATTATTAATCTCCATACCGGCAGTCTGCCATTTAATATACTCATCGGATAAATCCATGAGGGACTGGAATGTCTGGCGTATTTCGGGGTCGGCCAGCGCGGCGACCCATGGATTACCTATCGACATACGCAAGGGTGGCAGCTTGGCGAAGCTTTTGAAAAAATCAGAAGTACGGGGCATCATAACCCTGATATTATAGTCGGTTGCATCCATCATATACGCATCATATTCGTCTGCTTTCATATATTCACCCTCGACGAACTGGTTCATCGGGGCGTCTTCGGGCAGACCAAGGCCGGGTAATTTCTGGGTTTTAGAAGTGACTACCTCCGATATTTTTCCGGAAGGAATGAAGGAAGGACCGTTAAAGGTATCCATGTCCCCGAATTCTTCCATGTATTTTTTCCAGATCTCATGTCCTTTTTTATAGTCATACATTATCGTGCGGAAGGTGGCACCCCCCCAGTAGGCCGGGAAATTACCGTGCGGCAACATCACCGGCACACGGTCAGGTTCCTCCAGCTTGATGGCTTTGATAAATCTGGTGACGCGCTCTTTATAGAGTTTTTCGGCTTCGGGACTGGCGAATTTTACGTCCGGCGGATTGAGCCATCGCTGGAAACGCACCTCGCGTTTTTCCTGCCAGGTCATTTCCTCCCATTTTTCAGGTCTATCCGGAATCTGAGCTCCAAAGTCATATAAACTACGCATTGTCATAGCCCTAAGTCCTCCTCATGATTAACTCTAATATACGCCGTATTCTTTAGCGGCTGCCATCATGGCGCGCAGGTTGTCCGGATTGCCTATGTCCATAAAAGCGCCGGCTGTCAGAATATAGCCGCTGCCCGGGGCGCAGATTTCGATAAGCTTACGGCAGCGCTCTTTTACTTCCCCGGGTTGACCGGTGACCATCACCGTGACCGGCACATTGCCGGCGATACAGGTGTGACCGAGTATTTTCTTGGCTTTAGCCATATCCATATGCTCGAAGAACCAGATTGTCGAACTGCGGGGCATATCTTTGATAATTTCCAGGCGGGGTTCGTAATCGCCCTCGGCGAACGGCAGAGGTATGCATCCCTCGTTAATCAGACCCATCATGACCTCTTTTAATGTGGGCCAGTAAAATTCCTCGAACTGCTTGTTGGACATAAAACCGCCGGTGCCTTTATGCAGTGGGATGAAGATAATCGGGCAGCCGGAGGCATTAGCTGAACTGACGGCCTCGCTGATGGCAACCGGGGTCAGCCTTGCCATGGCTTCTTTGAGCTTGTCCGGCCTCTGGAACATGTCCATCATGATGCCGCGCGTGCCTCTTAAAAAGTCTCCGACCATATCAAAGGGCGCCTGGGACATGCCGCCCCAGATATTCGGATAGCCGGCGGCCAGCCCAATCTGGCTCATTTCACCGATGGCCATCGCCCACTTCATGGCTTCCTGCCCGGCTTCGAAAAGTGTCTCGTAAGCCTTTCGTATCTCCGGGTCGGCGAACTGCGCGACATACCCGACCGGTATGGCGACGAAAGGTGTTAGGGGAGCGAACTTTGAGAAAGCCTTAAATGCTCCCGCAGAGCGGGGCATAAAGTACCTCAGGAGGTAATCGGCCGGGTCGTTGATAAGGGCATCGTATTCCTCCGCTTTCATATACTCGCCTTCGACGAACTGGTACGAAGGAGCATCGTCAGGCAGACCGCGCCTGGGCCACTTGATTAATTTGAAGTCTATCATCTCCAGCACCCTGGCCGGAAGGACCAGGCTGGGAGGGAGGAAGGAGTCCATCTCGAAATCATTCAGGAATTTCAGCCAGGCCTCTTTCAGCTTGCCGTAATCGTGCATGACTGTCCCGAGATTATAACCCGCATAAACGGAGGGGAGAAATTGCGCCGGTATCATGACCGGCACGCGGTCGGGCTTCTCCAGCTTGATAGCTTTGATAAATCTGGTTACACGCTCTTTATGGAGTCTTTCGGCTTCCGGGCTGGCGAATTTAATATCGGGTGAAAGCCAGCGTTTGAACCGCTCCTCCCGTTTTTCCTCCCAGGTCATATCTGTCCATTGCTTTTCCATAATCAACCTCCTTACAGATGGCTCTCGTAGTAGTGAATCAATAGAATCCCTGTGAGAGTGTCACGAGACGGTTCCAGACGGAATATGCCTACTTGTAGACACCGTATTCCCTGGCAGCTTCGATTATAGCCTGCAGGTTCGCCGGGTCGCACTTATCGATGCCTGAGCCCAGCGAGAGGATATAGCCGCCGCCCGGGGCACAGCCCTCGATGAGCTTACGGCAGTATTCTTTAATGGCCTGCGGCGTCTGCGTGTACAGCTGTGACGCCAGCACGTTGCCGGCGATACAGGCGGAATCACCCAGGATTTCCTTGGCCTTGAACATGTCCGTCTTCTCCATTGTCCACACCACCGAGGCCCGGGGCAGTTCCTTGATGATTTCCATGCGGGCTTCATTATAGCTGCCGTCAATAACCATCATCGGCACGCAGCCCTCGTTGACCAGCCCCAGCAGCAACTTGCGGAAAGTAGGCCAGTAGAACTTCTCGAACTGCTTGACGGACATGAAACTGTCATCGCCCTTGTGCATCGGGATAAATATTATCGGGCTGATGGAGAAATTAGCCATGTTCACCGCCGATTCAAGGCTCCGCTGCATGATTACCTCCAGGGCTTCGAGGAGCTTTTCCGGCTGCCGGTACATGTCCATGACAGACCCGTAGGTACCCCTGAGCATATCGGCCACGGTATCGAAGGGCGCCAGGGCCATACCGCCCATCAGCGGGGGAAAGCCTTCTTCCAGCGAAATACGGCTGCACTCGGCATTAACCTTCTGCCACTTGGCGTTCTCTTCAGCGGCCTCACAAACGGCCTTGATGAACTTCTGGAAGGCCGGGTCCTGGCACATGGCCATGAGCTGCATAGGAAGTCCCTGGTAGGAGGAGAAGGAGGGGGCATTAGCGAAAGGTTCGAAGGCGCCCCAGGTACGTGGTAGAAGGTAGCGTAGACCGTAATCAAACGGGTCTTTCATGAAGAGGTCGTACTCATCGGCTTTCATGTATTCTTTTTCGATGAACTGGTGCATGGTCTGGTTGGACGGCAGGCCATGCCCCGGCCACTTGTTTACCTTGTAGTCTAAAATTTCATAGGCCTTCCCGGAAAAGAAACCCGGACCGTCATTCGAGTCTATATCAAAGTCCTTGAGGAACTTAATCCAGGCAGGTTTTATTTTTTCGTGGTCATACAGGACTTCTTCGAGGGTAAGACCGGCATTATACGCCACGATGGAGCCGCCCGGTATATGAACCGGAACGCGGTCCGGTATCTCCATCTTGATGGCCTTCATCAACCGGGTGGCGCGGGCTTTGTATTTTTTCTCGGATTCCGGGCTGCTGAACTTAACTCCGGTTGGATTCAACCACTTCTTGAACCGCCCCTCCTGCCTCTCCTCCCTGGACATATCCTCCCATTGCTTATCCATATAATCACCCTTCTAGACACAATCGGCCTTTACACCGGTAACAGGTATGGGAAAATGCATGACAGGCACTGCTAAACGGTAAAGGGCCGATGTCTTTTATTT
>JAGLTT010000111.1 GCA_023135135.1 Dehalococcoidales bacterium | reverse complement strand
CTTACCGTTCACCTTGGCCCCGACGCAGCGGTGTCCCAGGTCGGTGTGCACCCGGTAGGCGAAATCGAGCGGCGTTGACCCCCGGGGCAGGTCCTTTATCTCTCCCTTCGGGGTGTAAACGAAAACCTGGTCGATAAAGATGTCCGTCTTGACCGACTCCAGGAATTCCTCGGCGCCGGCGAGCTCGCGGTGCCACTCTATAAGCTGGCGCAGCCAGGCTACCCTGTCCTCGAACTGCATGTCTTTCTTTTCGCCCTCTTTATAGCGCCAGTGAGCGGCCATACCGTATTCGGCAATATGGTGCATCTCGCGGGTACGGATTTGAATTTCCAGGGGTGTCGTGCCGAGAGCCATCACCGCCGTATGCAGCGCCTGGTAGCCATTCGGCTTGGGATTGGCTAAATAGTCATCAAAGGCATCGGGCAGGGGATGCCACAGGCTGTGGATAACACCGACAGCGCTGTAGCAATCGGGCATGCTGTCAACGAGTACTCTCAGGGCGAGAAGGTCGTGTATCTCGTCGAAGTGCCGGCCCACAGCGGCATACCTTTCCATTTTCTGATGAATACTGTAGATGTGCTTCGGTCGACCGGATATATCCGCGACCAAGCCGACCTTATCGAATTCTTTCCTCAGAAGCTCAATTGCCCGGTTGATAAATTTCTCCCGCCGGGCGCGTCCGGTATCCACCAGCCGGGCGATAGGTAAATACTGCTGCGGTTGTAAATACTGGAAGGAGAGGTCTTCCAGTTGCCATTTCAACTCCCAGATTCCCAGGCGGTGCGCCAGCGGCGCGTATATATCCAGTGTTTCCTGAGCGTTAACGAGCTGGCGGTCCCTGGGCAGGGCATCAAGGGTACGCATATTGTGAAGTCGGTCTGCCAGCTTGATGAATACCACGCGCAGGTCCTCAGCCATGGCCACCAGCATCTTCCTGAGATTTTCCGCCTGCGATTCGTCCGCTACCGTACCAGAGGTGACCAGTGAGACTTTACCCAGCTTGGTGGTGCCGTCAACCAGTTTGGCTATCTCCGGCCCGAACTTTTTTTCAATATCGGCTATAGGCAGGCCGGTGTCCTCCGGAATATCGTGCAGCAGGGCCGCCGCCAGCGAACTGGCATCGAGCTGAAGCTCGGCCAGGATATAGGCCGTCTGTAAGGGATGCTCCAGATAAGGGTCTCCGGAAAGGCGCACCTGCCCTTCGTGCTTCTCGGCGGAGAATTTATAGGCTTCTTCCACAACAGCAAGTTTCTCCGGTGGAAGATATTCCCTGGCCTTTTCCAGAAGTCTACTGAATTCCATTACACCGCACCACAAGCCAGAACTCGGGAGTTCTTTTTCCTTTACTAACATAGGTAGAGATATATTTTCAGTATAGCCCAAAAGCTCAGGCGTGTAAAATATTGGAAATCCCCATTTATCCCCTCCAAGCTGTTACCAAGGTGCAGTTTTTAAATTCTATCTCTCCCCCTAATCCCCCTCTCCTTACGAGGTGGTCAAAGGAGAGGGGGAACAGGCCACCAAACAGCTCTCCCTTTACAAATACAGGGTCAATCCTGTATTCTAGCCTTAAGAAAAGGATAGGGAGCAACAGATTGTATCAGGCAGTACGCGGCACATCGGATATCCTCCCGGCGGAGCAGCCTTACTGGCGCTATATAGAGCAGGCGGTGGCTGACATCAGCCGACTCTACGGGTACCGGCGCATCGACACCCCGATTTTTGAGGACACCAGCCTTTTCAGTCGCAGTACCGGCGATTTTACCGATATCGTCCAGAAAGAGATGTACACCTTTGATGACCGTGGAGGCAACAGCCTGACCCTGAAACCGGAGGGCACTCCGCCGGTGTGCCGTGCCTATATCCAGCACGGCCTCGGCAACCTGCCCCAGCCGGTGAAGCTGTACTATATCTCCCCCATCTTCCGCTATGACAGGCCCCAGGCAGGCCGGTACCGGCAGCACTACCAGTTCGGCTACGAGGCCATCGGGGAAGCTGACCCCGCCATCGATGCCGAGGTAATCGACATGGCCTGGCGGTTTTACAGGTCGCTGGGGCTGGCCCGGATAACATTACAACTTAACAGCACCGGCTGCAGGCAATGCCGCCCCGGCTATCTGTCCGCACTGAAGGACTACTACAACAGTTACGCCGGTGAATTGTGTAACGACTGCAAAACACGGCTGGAGAAAAACCCCCTGCGCCTTCTCGACTGCAAAGAGCCGTCATGCCAGAAGATAGCGGAATCCGCCCCGAAAAACGCCGGACACCTCTGCAAAGAGTGCGATGAGCATTTTAAGAAGCTGCAGGAATACCTGGGGCTACTGGACATTCCCTTCGAGCTGAACCACCGCCTGGTACGCGGGCTGGACTATTACACCCGTACCGTCTTTGAAATTCAACCGGAGGAGGAGGGCGCCCAGAGCGCGCTCGGGGGCGGGGGCAGGTATGACGACCTAATCGAAGGGCTGGGGGGCAAGCCAACGCCGGCCCTCGGCTTCGCGGCGGGCATCGAGAGGATAATTCTCAATCTTAAGAAAGAGGGCGTCGCCGTACCCGCCACTCCCGGACTCCAGGTGCTCATCGCTTACCTGGGTGACGCCGCCAGGACGGAGGCGATAAAGCTGGCTTTAGTCCTGCGCGAGGCGGGCATAAGCGTCGTGACCACCACCGGCGGAAAAAGCCTCAAGGCCCAGATGAGGCAGGCCAACTCGCTGGAGGCGCGTTACACGGTGATTATCGGGGAGGACGAGGTGAAAGCCGGCACGGCGACCCTGCGGGATATGGCCAACGCCCGGCAGGAGACTTTAGCCATCGGCGAACTGGCGGCAAGGCTCAGCTGAGGCATGAGGGATATTTTAATAATTATTAACACTGTTATCCTATCTTTTTAACCAGCACGACGTTATAATAGATAGTAAAAAGGTGGCATTTCCGACAAAACAGGCAATTTTGGCCGAATATACGTAAATTACCGTATGCAGGGGTTGACAAAAACACTGTGTATGCTATAGTTATTACAAGTGTACCTTGTTAAAGGTACGCCATGGAAGGAGGTGATGCGATGTTTTCAGCCCGCAAGGGAAGAAGGAGCCAGGCTGCTCCAACAACCGCATCTAAGGGAATGTATCTCCGCAAACAGGGCAAATAAAGAAAAGTGCCGGTTTGTGGGGGTATAACATATTCAAATAAACACAATGACTTAACAAGGAGAAAATAAAAGTCGATGAAAAAAGTAATAAAGAAATATTGGGGTATCGGGCTTATCATTGTGCTCGTATCCTCCCTGTTCATTTCGGCTGCGCCGGTTTCCGCCGCAGACCCGTTGAACTGGGAATTCAAGGTCGATTCACCCAGTGGAGCAGTATGGGGACTCGCACCCGGTACTAACATCCTTGACTACGACGTCAACGGCGGGACCATGTACGCCGCTCTCGGTACTTACCTGGTGCAGACCACCGGCTTCGGCGTATGGACGAATATCACGTCGAGGCTGCCTGCCGCAGGAGTCGGGGATGTAGTCGAACTTAACGACATCGATACTGTCGATTTCGTGGCGATGGCCCCTGACGACGCGAATGTCGTGGTTGCCGTTGACGCTACTGCCAATGGTACCAGCAACGCAGCCGTGGCCATCTCCATCAACGGCGGCGCTTCCTTCACCACCATGAATTTCGTTGGCACTGCAACCACTACCCTCTACGGCGTCGAGGTATCGCCGGTGGTAACCGGCGGCATCCGCTACATCGCCGTGTTCGGCAGTGACACCGCCACCAACGACCCCGTCCTCTACTACTACAACTACGGCTC
>JAGLTT010000110.1 GCA_023135135.1 Dehalococcoidales bacterium | reverse complement strand
AGATATCATAGAATTTGCCTGTCCAGTTTCACTAATCGGAAGGGAGCAAACCAGTGGCAGATACAAAATACGGAAACCTGGTAACAACGTTGAAATTTCAGCCGGGACGCGGGGGAGGTAATGCCAGGGAGCTGACATTCGTGGGAGGCGAGCAGTTGGGGGGATTCGATTTTAATTTCATTATTGGAGTTTACGAAAAGACCGGGGACTGGGCTCCCGGAATGGGGGCGCATACGCATCCCTTCGACGAGTTACTGCTGTTTTTCGGGTACGACGACAAAGACCTGGGCTACCTGGGGTCGGACATGTCGCTGGCGCTGGGCAAGGAACAGGAAGTACACAAGTTCAGCGTTCCCACCATCGCCGTCGCGCCCCAGGCGATGCCGCACTGTCCCCTCATCACCGAGAGGGTTTATAAACCATTCGGGCATTTCCACCTGGCTCTCAGCGCCAAATACTCGGCGGAAAGGGTAGAACAGGAAGGCACTACGGACGGGAATAAATATGCCCACCTGTTCAATAAGATGACAGTCAAGAAAGGCCCCGGCGGAGCGGACGCCCAGCAGGTAATATCCGCCTCCGGCGACCAGCTGGAAGGGCTTAATATCAATTTCCAGATGGGACTTTACAACGAGACGGGACGGTATTCCGGCAAGGGCGCCAGGGTACATCCTTACGACGAATGCCTGGTGTTCTTCGGGCATAACACCGCCGACCTGACCTACCTGGGGGCAGAGATAACAATCGAAATTGGCCAGGAACATGAAAAACATACCTTCAACGTTCCTACCGTGGTCGCTCTCCCCAGGGGGACACCGCATTATCCGATAGTATGCAGCAGGGTCGACAGGCCCTACGGTGTGATGAAGGTCGGCCTCGGAGCCCGATACCAGAGTTCATGGGTAGATTAGAGGAGGACTAATTGGCGGAAGAGAAAAAAGGCTATTCTTTCCGGTGTATGCGTTGCCTGGGCGGGCGGATAACCGTACCCCGCGGGGAAACTACCACTCACTGTCCGCACTGCGGTCAGGGCTGGCGTATTACCTGGGTAACGCCCGAGGTGGCCAAGATAAGGGGCAGACTGATTGAGCGAGGAGAGACGGATGGAACGGGTAGCCATAATTGACCTTTCTACCGAGCAGGTAGTCCTCAAAAATATCCCCGATGACCTACTGAGATTGTATCTTGGTGGCGAGGGGCTCAATACCTACCTGCTGTACAATCACCTGGCCCCGGGAACCGACCCGCTCAGCCCCGATAATCCCCTGATATTCGGGGCGGGGCTGATATCGGGGTATGACGTCTCTTCATCGCGATTTGAAGTAACATCGAAGTCGGTCGAGGGCGAGGGCGGTTTCGGCACCAGCAACTGCGGCGGGCACTGGTCTGCCGAACTCAAGTTCGCCGGATTTCAGCACCTCGTCATTAAAGGCAAGGCCTCACGCCCTACTTACCTGTGGATTCACGACGGCGAAATCGAGTTCCGGGACGCTTCTTTCCTCTGGGGGCACGACACTTACGAATGCCAGGAGCTGATACAGGACGACCTCGGCGACACGCAGGTCAAGATAGCCATGATTGGCCAGGCCGGCGAAAACCTGGTTAAGTTCGCTAATATCATGCACGGCTTAAAAAGGGCCGCCGGCAGGACGGGCATGGGCTGCATTATGGGGTCGAAACTGCTCAAGGCGATAGTCGTCAGGGGCAGGCAGGGACTGAAACCCCACGACCCCGATAAATTACTGGATATATATGCCAATCACTATCGCCAGATAACCAGCACCAAGATTTATCCCGTTATTTCCCGTTACGGGACACTCACCATTTTCTGCGTGGCCAACCAGAGCGGGACGATGTCCGTCAGGAACAACCAGTCCAACTACTTCGAGGAAGCCGAAGGACATCTGGACGACGAAATTTTCGAAGAGCAGTACAAGACCAAGACGCTGGCCTGCTACGCCTGCCCGCTGAGGTGCAGCCACCGCTACAGAATCAACTCCGGCCCATACGCGGGAGTCTGGGGTGAAGGCCCCGAGTTCTACATGATGGCAGGGTTCGGGCCGGCAGTCGGCAATGCCGACTGGGAACTGATTCTGGCCGCTAATACGATAATTAATCGCTACGGACTGGACGTGGGTTCGAGCAGCGGTTATATCGCCTGGCTGATGGAGCTGTGGCAGCGGGGTATTATCGATGAAAAGGACACGGGAGGCCTGAACCTGGAATGGGGCAATAAGGAGTCGATATTAACTCTCCTCCATCAAATGGCAAAGAATGAAGGCCTCGGGGGAATGATAGGCCAGCAGGCATCGAAAGCAGTCAAAGCCTTCAGCCCGGAAGCCGGAAAATACCTGTACGTTCAGCGAGGCATGATGCACGAAAGCCCGCAAAATTTCCGGGCGGCCCGGGCGACGGCACTGGGTGAAGCTACCGCCAACCGGGGCAGCGACCATTTGAAAGGCCGGTGCTCTCTGGAGTTCTTCGGCATGCCTCCCGAAGTGCTTCAAAAGATATACGGCAAGCCTATCGCTTCCGCCCTCAACTCGTGGGATGGCAAGCCGTGGATGGCCGCCTGGACGCAGAACTTCACCACCGTTATCGATTCTCTCGGCTACTGCAAATTCGCCACCATTTGGCCCGGCTCCACTCATAACCTGAATTACAGCAATTTCTGCGAGACCATCAACGCCGTCAAAGGCTGGGACGTAACCCCCGAAGAGCTGATGGAAGCCGGGGAGAGAATCTGGAGCCTTGAGCGATTGTTCATACAGCGGGAGACGGGCGCCCTCAGGGAACACGACATACCACCTTCCATCTATTTTCAGCCCCAGCCCCTGGAACCCCTGAAGGGAGAGAAACTCGACCGTGATGAGTATAACCGGGCGCTTGACGAGTATTACGAAATCCGCGGCTGGACCAGAGAAGGCGCGCCGACTCCAGAAACGCTGGCGAGGCTCAAGCTGGACAGAGAGCCATCTAATTTACTATGAGAGCTGAGGAGAATAAATTCGTGGAACAGAAGACCTTTTTCATACGCGCCGAGTTTTGCACGGGCTGCGGACTCTGCCAGCTGGCCTGCTCCATGGTCAAGGAAAAACAACCCAATCCGGCAAAATCAAGAATATCAATCGAGCGACTGGTGATGGACGGGCTGATGCTCCCGCATATCTGCCTGAACTGTAAAAAGCCCGCCTGTATCGACGCATGCCGTCGCAAGGCCATCACCAAAGACTCGCGGACGGGATGGGTAACCATAGATAGGGAGAAATGCAACAACTGCACTCTATGCATAGCTGCCTGCCCGTTTTCGGCGATAGTGCTAACGCCGGAGAACGAGGTGCTGCTCTGCGATGTCTGCGGAGGCAGTCCGAAGTGCGTGGAAATGTGCCCTACCGGCGCCATTCAGTTCGCCAGCCGCTCCGAGGGGGTTGCCGGCTCCACCGACGGCGCTGCCGTGAATGTCTTTGATTCTTAATAAAACCACAAAGGAGAAAAAATGAGTGTACCTTATTCATTAAAGATAGACGCCTATGCCCATATCGTGCCTCCCAAGTACCGTGAAGCCCTTTACAAAGTAGCCCCGGAAATGCATGACCGCCAGGTTCTGGCCAGCCCGCCGTTATACGACCTCGACAGCAGGTTCCGGATAATGGACAAATACGAGCCTATCAGGCAGGTGCTGACGCTGGGCCGTATTCCCGTCGAGCATGTCGCCGGGCCGGCTAAAGCGGCCGAGCTGGCGGTACGTGCCAATGACGAAATGGCCGAACTGGTTACAAAGTACCGCGACAGGTTTTGCGGCGCGTTAGC
>JAGLTT010000011.1 GCA_023135135.1 Dehalococcoidales bacterium | reverse complement strand
TAATACCTGCATAAGCTGTATTTTTTACAACCCGCCCCTTCTGGGTGAACCCCCTCCCTTGGGAAGGGAGGGGGAAGAAAATAAAGAGGGGGCAATGCCCCCTCTTCTTGTTTAAGTCTGACCCTTTTTCCAGGCTTCGGCTTTTTCCATTAGCTCCCCGGCGGCCTTGAGGGCGGTAGCCGTATAGCGGGGCCCGCCAATCATCACGGCCAGCTCGTTCAGGCGCGAATCGCCCTGAAGGGCTTCCAGCGTGCTGACGGTGCGGTCGCCCGCGGTCTTTTTACTGACGTTGAAGTGGGCATCGGCGAAGGCGGCTATCTGGGGCAGGTGGGTCACGCAGATTACCTGGTGGCTGCGGGAGAGGTTCCAGAGCTTCCTGCCGATGACTTCACCGCTCCGCCCGCCGACGCCGATATCTATTTCATCGAAAATAAGCACCGGAATCGTATCCGCTTCAGCCAGGGCACTCTTAAGGGCCAGCATGAAACGTGATACTTCACCGGTAGAGGCAATCCTGTCCAGGGGTTTCATGGGCTCGCCGGGATTCGTCGACGCGACAAATGCTACGTCGTCAACACCGGTGGCGTCGAACTGATAACATTCGCCATCGGGAAAAGGTATTCCTTCCGGGGCGACCTCCTGCGTGATAGATATATCGAATTCCACCTGCGCCATAGACAGGTCGGCAAGCTCTTTTATCACCGCCGCGGCTAGCTCCTGCGCCGCCTGCGTACGCTGCCCGGACAGTCGGGAAGCAAGTTCGCCCATCTCCTTTTTAAGCTGCTCCCTTTTTTCTTCAAGCTGCTCGCGCCGCTCGCCGGAGGAAGTCAGCCCTTCCAGTTCCGCCCCGGCTTTGGCAAGGTAGTCCAGCACGGCCCGGATAGAGCCCCCGTACTTCCTCTTGAGACTCCGGAGGAGTTCCAGCCTGTTTTGAACTTCCTCGAGGCGCGACGGGTCATAATTGAGATTATCGCCGTAGGAGCGGACCTCGCGCGCCAGTTCTTCGAGTCCGTGCAACATCTCCTCGAGATAGCCGAGCTTTGTCTGCAGAGAGGGGTCGGCCTCGACGGCATTCTTGAGCACGGGGAGGGCCTCGTTGACCTTGTCCACCGCCGAGGACGACGCGGAGACGCTATCGTCGCCGTAGATTATCCGGTAAATTTCATAAGAAGCCGATTTCAGCTTTTCCGCGGAGGTCAGGAGAGTCAGCTCCTTTTCGAGTTCTTCGTCTTCTCCTTCCCGCAGTTCCGCCTTCTCAATTTCATCAATCTGAAAAGCGAGCAGCTCCTTCTGCCGGGCCAGTTCCTGTTCGTCGCGGGACAGCGCCTTAATGTCACGTTCTATTTGATGAAGTTCCGCAGCCATGACGCCGAAATCGTGTCTGAGCCCCAGGGTATGGGCGCAGGCATCCAGAAAGTCCAGGTGCCGGTCTTTATTCAGTAGAGAAAGGTGTTCGCTCTGACCGTGGATATCAACCAGGGCCGCGCCGATATCCCGCAGCAGAGAGCGCGATACCGCCTGCCGGTTTACCCGCGGCGTGGTGCGTCCCTGCCGGCGAAAATCGCAGGTGAGGAGGAGGGCATCGTCGTCGGCCTCAAGACCCTTTTCCGCAAGCATCTCCCGGAGTGTTTTCTCCCTATCGTTTTGAGCTATACGGAAAACGCCTTCAACGCGGGCTTCGTCCGAGCCGTGACGGATATCTTCTTCCTGTACCTGGCCGGACAGGAGGGCTTCCACGGCATCCACTACCAGCGATTTACCGGCGCCGGTCTCCCCGGTAATCACGTTCAGCCCTGCGGAGGGCTTCCAGTTTATCGCCTCGATGATGCCGAACCCCTTGACGGTCAGTTCATCCAGCATGTTTTACTTCCTTATTCATCGGCTTCACGTTTCTCTACAGAAAATTCCAGATTCACCGGTATCTTCTGGAATGGCAGTTGTAAAGACTTTTTAAGGTCGTTGGCGTTACGGGGTGCGTAAGCCTGCCAGTGGTTATTCAAAAATGCGAAGAGCGTCTTCACTTTTTCCCCGGTGGCTTTTACCCTTTCAGCCAGTCCGGTGATTTCCTCGGGAGAATAGAGATACCGGTAACGCGTTTCACTATCGCCCGTCCACCAGTCTTTGGCATTCCGGCCGTGAAAGCGGAAGTAGGCGGTATCCGCCGTCACGGGCACTTCTGAAGCTACCGAGGACTGAAACTTCGGTTCGTCAATCTGCACCCAGGTTATTTTATTTTCCCGGAGAAATTTCTCAATGGCGTCATCATCGCTCCAGCTGCGGTGCCGCAGCTCCACCGCGAGCGGGCACGTGGGGAAGGCCTTATTTATTGCGTCGATAAGCTGTTGGCTATAACCATCGTTTTTAAAGCTGGGCGGGAACTGCGCCAGCAAAGCCCCGAGCTTGCCGTGCTTGACGAGCGGTTCCAGGCTGCGGTTAAATTCGTCAACATCTCGCTGTGAAATAACCGCCTCTTCCCCGTAAGCCTCTTTATACATTTTAGGGTGGGTGAACTTCTGCCACAGCTTGACCGCGAACAGAAATCCTTCCGGGGTGCGCCGCGCCCAGTTATCCACGTAGGCGGTAGCGGGCGGGCGATAGAATGAGCTATTGATTTCAACCGTATTGAAGAACTGGCTGTAATATTCCAGCTCGTTTATCTTACCGGCGGGGTAGAAATAGCCTTTCCAGGTGCCCTCACCTTTAGGGTAAGACCAGCCCGATGTACCGATGTAGATATCAGCTTCAGAGGGCATTATCCCCCTCCCCCAGACTTTGAAATAATTATACCCCAACAGGCGAAGCGAATACCAAAACAAAGAGAACCACCGGGCGGCAGATACCGCCACGGTGGTCCCCCAGATATTCCTAGTTTCCTTTCAGCTACTATTCGGCCGGCAGGAGCGGCGTGTACATTCCCGCTTTCAGTATGGCGAATCTTAACGCCAGGCCGCCGATTATCTCGCTAACTATAGCGGTAATCAGCAGTCCGGACGAAGCCTCCCCGGCAAAATAGCTGGTGATGGAGATAATAATCGGTATGGCTATGCCGAACAGGAAAACGCCGATCCAGAAGAGCAGGGCAAGACTGCCTCCGATGAGCCGCTTGACAGCATCGCTTGCCGCCGTGCTGCTGTAGGTGGTATTCCAGAGGTACACGCCGATGATAATGGCCAAGGCTATCAGCACGACACGAATAACGTTCTCAAGCATCACCAGCTGGGCATGGTCGCCGCCCATGGTGATAGCCAGGAGTATGGCCAGGCCACCGGAGAGACCGCAGGTAACGAAAAGGATCGGCACAATCGCCGAGTTCCATACCTTGATGGCACTGACATAGCTGACGGCGAAGCCGGTATAGATGGACTGGGCGAAGGCGAATATCCCGGCGAGCACCTTCAACACGGTTATGGCGCCGGTTGCCTCCGGGACCCACTGGGACAGGATAAGCTGTATCGTAGTCAAACCGATAAATAGCATTATGAATATAAAGCCGCGAGCTATCCAGGAAGTGCCCGGTTTCATAAACATCCGCCAGGACCGGAACGGGTGGCTCAGGTGCGCCATATAGGACACACCCATCAGCAGGGAGAGCAGCCAGGCCACGAACATGCCTAACAGGCTATCGAAGTAGGCCGCTGCCAAATACAGGCCGCCGCTGATACCCCCCAGGAAAAACGCAAACGCGATGAAGTTACCCCGGCCGTCTATCCAGTCTTTCTGTTGCTGGTACTTCACCATGAAATCATATGGTTTTATCTGACTCATTTCCGTATGCCTCCCCTTTAATTTCTCGGTTAGTCGATGTAGTAAATCGACGGGTCCGTGTCAAACTCAGGATGGAAAGGATGACCGTGCTTTTCCTTGATTATCCGGTTAATCTCGCTATTGGGGTCATCCAGGTCGCCGAAGTGTATCGCTTTCGTCGGGCAGCTGATAACACAGGCGGGGGTCGCTTCGCGGTCGACACCGGGCGTCAGTCCCGCCTCAATACCGGCATCGATTCTCTCCTTGCAGAAGACGCATTTCTGCACGACACCCGGCTGGTGGGGATAAAGCTCTTTTCCTATCTTCTCGTGCTCGGTCAGCTCCTGACCCGGGAAATACTGCGCATTCTCATCTTCATACATCATCCGCATCTGATAGGGACAGGCAATCATGCAGTACCGGCAACCGACGCATTTATCCTCGTCGACCCAGACAATGCCGTCTTCGCGCTGCTGCGTGGCGCCTGTCGGGCAAACCTTGACACAGGCCGGGTCCGCACATTGATTGCAGCGTACGTTATAAATGAGCTTGGTTACAGTGGGATATTTGCCGGTTTCGCCTATCAGTACCCTGTTCCAGAAAATATCGGGCGGCAGGAAGTGTTCCGCCTTACAGGCGAGGACACATTCATAGCAGCCGACGCATCTTTTTAGTTCTATCGCCATTCCCCATCTCATAACTTGTCACCTCCTGCTCCATCGAATTCTATTCTGTGGTCAATCTTATAGACCTTGACGGTAGCCGCAGTCTCCTGGCTCCAGGATACCGGGCAGGCATGTTTGAAGTCTGATTCCAGTAGAATATTGAAGTTGGTGCCCTTGCCGTAGGCAATCGGGGCACCCTTTGCCCAGGCGCCGGAGCAGGCGGATATCGCTACCGTCTGGGGGTGCTGGCCCTGCATTGTCTTGAGGGTGCCGGTGGTCTTCCGCCCGTAAGGTGACTCAAGGCAGATAAGGTCTCCGTCTTTCAGTCCCTTCTTCTCGGCCATAGCCGTGTTCATGGTGATATTGTAGGTGTAGGGATTGAGCCGGCTGACCTCGTCGAGCCAGGGCATCTCCATGGTGTAGGTGCCGTTGTGAAGGATATCGCGGTAGGAGAAGCAGTAGAGGTCATATTCTCCGGAAAGCTCCTTACCTACCTGCGGGGGGAAGTAACTGATAAGAGGGGTAAACTGCTCCCAGTCGAGCTCTATACCCGCCTTCTCGGCATTCTTCATGACATCTTCCCTGAGTTCGGCGATGTGCTCCATGTAGATAGGTATTCTGACATCAACGTACCAGCGCCAGTAAGCCTCCTTGGGTTTCTTGGGCCAGTTAACCGAGCCGTGCTCCGAGACGTACTCCAGGCCGTGTTCATCGCCGAAGTAGAATTTCAAAGCGCGGTCCGTCATCTCGGCATAGGTAATCTTCTCATCGGGTCCTATGAGCTGGACTACCTTCTTCGGGTCGATATCACCCAGATGCCTGATGCTGTCTATGTCGCCGCCAATCAGCGCCTCGCCGCCGAAGCTGGTGAAATAGACGTTGTAGTAGTTGTTCATTTCTGCTCTCATGTCCAGCCTGTCGGCCAGGTCCCAGAGGACCTCCAGCTTGTTCCGCCGCTCGTACTGGGGCTGAACAACGGGCTGGCGTATCGGGAAGTTCCAGCCCTCCATGCCGATAGGGTGGTTGAAGAAGGGGCCATGCGTCCCAAAAAGACAGTAAGCCTCCAGGGGGTGGCAATCAGGGAGAACGATATCGGCATAGCCCTCGCAGAACTCGTTGGGAAGGATATTAAAGGTGACGATGAACGGTATTTTCCCCCAGAATTCCCCAGCTATTTCACGACTCTGGGTACTGCGAATCATATTAGCACCGAAAATCATCGCCATCTCTATCTCGTAAGGGCGACCCAGCTTATCCCAGTACTTATCGAAGTCGGAGGTCACCGGATGGGGAGAGAACGAAGCCGTCGGTGTCAGCTCCTTCATGAGAAAAGTATAGGGTACCTGGGAATCTTCTATCGGCCAGGGCCGGTGCTCCATGAAGGTCCCCGCCGTAAGCATACCGTCTTTGCAGGCGTAAGGTATCACCCTGAACCGCCCCGTATCCGGGTGCCCTTCGACGTAGGCCGGCCAGCCGAGAGTCCCGCCGGGGACGTCCATGGCGCCGACGATGCCGTTGAGCAGGCACATGGCACAGTAGCTCTGCGCCGAATTGGTATGTCCCTGCCCGCCGCGGAACATGACAGCCGAAACCGGCCGGAAGGGAAGCTTCTCCCCCTCGATTTCAATGGTGGCGCCTATCATAGCCGCATCAGCCCATTCCTGGGCGATACGGCGGACGGTAGCGGCCGGAACAGTACTTTCTTTCTCAGCCGCCTCCGGCGTGTACTGCTTAACATGGTCCTTGATAAGCTGGAACGAAGGGTGGCATTTGACGCCGTTGACCTCGTATTCACCGAAGATGGCGAAATCGCCGATGGAGGGGTCGTTAAAGGTCTTCGCCTTATTATCCTTGGCATCCCAGACCATAGGCTTGTTGGTCTCTTTATCACGGACATATTTGCCGTCCGGCCCGATGAGGTAGGGGCCGTTGGTCTTCATTTTTATAAACTCGACATCATAAACCTCCAGCTCGTTCAGGATGATATTGACCATCGCCATGGCGACAAGACCATCCGTACCCGGGAGGATGGGCACCCACTCGGTAGCCTTGCCTCCGCCGAAGTTGCAGATGGGGTCGAAGACAACATTCTTCATGCCCCGGGAACGGGCATCGGCTGCGAGCCTCATATTAAATCCCATGGAGTGTCCCGAGGCGGTACCCTTGTTGGAACCCATCTGAATGGCATAGTTGCAGTACTTGAAGTCGGGCACGATAGACCACGAGGCATGGTAGAGGCCGGCGCCCATATGGGAACCGCTGCCGCAGTGAAGTCCGGCGCCGCCGACGTACCAGTTCTTGGTGCCGAAGACAGCCCCGAAAACGCCGAAGCCCAGGGGCAGGTCCGGTCCGCTGCCCGGCCCGGGCGTGCCGCCGTGAAGGAGCTTATGGGGGTTCTCCGCACGGATTTTCTTGAGCCGCTTGGCAATCTCATCGAGGGCTTCGTCCCAGGAAATACGCTCCCACTTGGGGTCTTCAAAAAGTCCTTTCTTGGGATTGGTCCTTTTCAACGGGTAGTTGTAACGGTTGGGGTCGTAAAGGGCCTGTATCATGGCTTCGCCCTTGGCGCATATACCACCCCGGGGGCCGAAGTCGTTGTCAGGCTCACCATTAATTTTCACGATGACCCCGTTAACCCGGTGGGCGCGAATGGTACACTGACCGTAGCAGCCACCACAGGTCGTCTTAACCCACTCGTCATCCCAGATTTCCGGGTTACCCTTTACCGACATGCCTATTACCGGCTTGTTTTCTGGCTTTTTATCTTTGGTTGGTGTAACCATCTGTATAATCCTCCTCCTTAGTCATAAAGCTTTTTCGGTACTATTTTCTAATTTATACGATATTGAAAGATCGGTGCAACATATAAAGAGAGTTATTTGTCAGCACCAATTCGGGATATTTTACGGGTTTATTGTTTCCAGATACATCTCCTTTACTATAATTCAAAGTGAATAACCGGGATTACTTATACGCATCACAGAGGTTCTTGATAAGGGCATACCGCTCATCGACCGCTTTTTGCAGGTTTGCCATGTCCTCCTCTTTAAAATGCGAGAATTTCCTCATCAATTTGGTAAGTTCCGCAACCGGCTTGGGGTTGGCTATCTCAACCGTAAATCCGGGTTTGCCGTCTTCCGCCTCCCAGAGCGGGAAGTAATTGGTCCTCACCGCGGTACGGCATACTTCGATTGACATATTGGAGTTAATGCGCCAGCCGACGGGGCAGGGAGCGAAGACATGCAGATAGACAAATCCCTCTTTTACCTTCTCCTGGGCTTTTTTCAGCTTCTTGGCAAAGTCCTCGAGGTGGCTCAGGGTAGCCGTAGCCATATAAGCCGGCCGGTGCATGAGCATGACCATGGGCATGTTCTTGGATATGGTCGGTTTGCCGCGCCCGATTTTCCCAACAGGGGTCGTGGTGGTAGCCGCCCCCAGCGGCGTGGCGCTGCTTCTCTGGTTGCCGGTGTTCATGTAGCCTTCGTTGTCATATGCCAGGTAGATGATTTTCTCACCCCTTTCGGCAGCCCCGCTGAGCGGCTGGAAACCGACATCGGTGGCGCAGCCATCGCCGGTGAAGCAGACCACGGTAGCATCCTGACCTATCCTGTTGTAATACCGGGCGAGTCCGGTAGCCTTGGAGGGAACTCCGGTCATGACAGAAGCCATATAAGCTAATTTATGCCATGCCCCTATGTTTTGCCCGTGAAGCACCGGTGCCGCGCAACCGGGCGTACCGACAAATACCATGTTCTTCCCCAGGACTTGCGGTACGAACCTGGCGGTGAGTTCCAGCGGACAGCCGGCGCACCAGGCAACACCACCGGCGAACTGGTCGCCTTCGCAGAAATAGTCAAAAATCCTGTTTCTTTTCTTCGTTCCTTCTACCATTCTCTTATTCCTCCATCGGTATCCAGGTTACTTCCTGGTAGGGCTTGCCCTGCGCGGCGGCACTGACTTCATCTATCACCCTCTCTATATGAGGTACGTTGATATCCAGATTGGCCAGGCCATCGATATAGCTAAGTAGGGGGGTCGGGCCGATTTCCGGAGAAAGGGCCCTCAATTCCATACACATGGGTCCGTATTTCCAGCCGAAACAGAGGCTGCGGTCGATAACGCCTATCGCCTTCCTCCCCTTGAGGACTTCGACGAGTCGTTCGGCGGGGAAGGGGCGGAACAATCTTAGTTTAATCAGACCGACTTTTATCCCTTGTTCCCTCTTGGTATCGATGACCGTACGCACGGTGCCGGTGGCGCTTCCGGATGCCAGGATAACGATATCAGCGTCATCGGTGCGGTACTCTTCAATCTGTCCGCCGTAATAACGTCCGAAGTAATCACCGAAATCTTTATCTATTTCATCTACCTTATTCTTGACCCGTTCCAGAGCCTGGCAGTGCTTGTAGCGAGCCTCGACATAGCCCATCTCCATACCGTGAGTGCCGCAGCCGATAGAAACCCCGGGGACCAGCTTCTGTCGTTCCGGCTGCTGCTTGAGCGGCGCCAGAAAAGCATCGACGTCTTCAATATTGGGGATTTCCACTGCTTCGGCAAGGTAAGAGAGATAGAAACCATCATAGTTGACCATTATAGGGAGCAGGATATTATAGTCCTCCGCCAGCCGGTAGGCCATGATAATTTGGTCGAGTATTTCCTGGTCGTTCTCGACGATTATCTGCACCCATCCCGTGTCCCTGGCGGAAATCAAATCCTGCTGCCCGGAGGAAACGCAATGTATACCGGGCGTTTCCCGGTTAGCATTCACCATTACCACCGGAGCTCTGAAGCCGGAGGCTTCCTGGAGGGCGTCATACATAAATACGAGACCGTAAGAGGAAGTGGCCGTGAAAACCCGCGCGCCGGCAACACTGGCGGCCAGCACGACGTTCATGGCCGAATTTTCACCCTCAACTTCCACGTATTCGGCGTCCAGAACGCCATCGGCCTTGAATTGAGAAAGCAGCTCCGCTATCTCGCTTTGAGGGGTTATCGGATATGCCGCCACCACATCCGGCCGGCAAAGCATGGCTCCGTAGGCTCCGACGGCGTTGCCTGTTATTACCCTGACCTGACCTTTTTGAGCACTAACCATCGGCAAACTCTCCTTCCGGAACCATAGTAATGGCTTTTCGCGGGCATTCCGTGGCGCAGATGCCGCAGCCCTTGCAGTAAGCCAGGTCAGCCTCGTAATGGTCATCCATGTCTTTCATGCATTGCGGCGGACAATAGAGCGCGCAGAGACCGCAGTAGTTACATTGTTCCTTGTCCACCACCGGGCGCTCCGTCCGCCAGCTGCCGGTATCCAGGCATAGAAGCTTCTCATCGGCATTGGACCAGGCGCTTTCCGTTTTAAAAATATTCTTATGTTTTATTACCATTTGGTTACCTCCACTTCGCGGTAGCCTCTCTCGGCACTCTTCAGGTTTCTCTGAAGGATGTCACCGCTGAGATAGTCCGGCAGGCAGTCCAGCAGGGACTGTAATTTCAGCCAGCCGGAAGCGGCGGCAAAGGCGCCGAGAAGGCAGGTATTGGGAATATCCCGGCCGATTTCCTCAACGGCTATCTGGGTGGCGTTGACCACGCCGCCTGTTTTCAGGTGTTCTTCAGGCTGTTCGGTTAACTTCTTCGGGCTGTTCAGAATGAACACGCTCTCCGGCTTCAACCCCGTAAACAGGGTGGGGAGAGTCAGCAGGCCGGGGTCAATGACTATCAGGCAATCAGGAGTATAAATTTGCGTTTTTTCCCGAATCTGCTTGTCATCAACGCGGGTGAAAGCCACTACCGGCGCGCCACGCCTTTCGAAACCGTACATGGGAAAGCTGGCCACCGACTTGCCCTCGAGAACGAAGGCGCTGGCCAGCATCCTGGCCGCCATAACGGCCCCCTGCCCGCCACGTCCGTGAATCCTAATCTCTTTCACAATTGCATAATCCCCTCTTCATTCATATTCAGCGCAGACAGTCTCCGGTTGCGCTGTGGAACCACGACTTTTATTAAAATTATTCGCGAAGCTTTCCGTTACCGGTGTTCCTGGCGAGCCTGGGAGACAGGCTCTCTCTAATCGTCCTCATGATACCCACCAGAACTTCGACCTGCTCTTTATCGATATAGGACAGGACTTCGCGGCTTAACTCCTGGGCGACAGGATTCAACTGATTGGCTTCTTGCCAGCCTTTATCGGTAATGACGACTTTGACAGACCGGCGGTCATTGGGCGAAGGTTCGCGGCGGACGACCCCCTGTCTTTCCATGGTATTGATGGCTGCGGTAATGGAATTTTTTTCCCGGAAGACGCTCTCCGCGATTTCGGACGGCGTCATCTCGCCGCCGTTCTTGAACAGCGTACTCATGATGTGAAATCTGATGAGGGTGGCGTCGTAACGCCTTAGCTCTACTTCAAGATACCGCTCCAGCACCTCGAAAGACATCAATACGGATAACAGGGTGCCCAGCGGGGTTTTATCGGTTCTCTTGCTTACTTCACTGATAGTCATGCTTTTTCAGAGTGTTTACTGCGGGGCTTTAAAATAAGTTCTATCCAGAATTATTCTACAACTCTTTTAAATGCATTGTCAATAAAATATCACAATCATTTTATATTAATAGCGTTATTACCGGGCGTATATAACGGTTCGTTTTTATTCCATATGGAATGAAAGGTATTTGCCAATTAAGGTTATTATTGAGTATATTATATCTGGCTAATAATTGACAAGCAGGAGAGTATGTCCTATGAACAGCGGCGAATACTGGAACCCCGTTCTGGAAACACTGCCCCGGGAAAAACTCCGGCAACTGCAGTTAATTAAGTTCCGGGAGATTTTTACCTGGGCCTATGAGCATTCCAAGTTTTACCACAAGCTGTACAGCGATGCCGGCATGGAGCCGGGAGATATCAAGACATTCGACGATATCAGAAGAGTCCCCAAGATGGAAAAGTCCATGATGAGGGACGTCCAGGGTAAAGAACCCTTCCCTTACGGCGATATCCTGTGCGTACCGCTGGAACAGGTGACGGACTACCGCCAGACCAGCGGCACGACGGGGCAACCCATTTATCAGGCCGATACCTGGCAGGACTGGGAATACAGTACCGAGTGTTATTCCTACGCACTGTTCGCCCAGGGCTACCGGTGCGGCGACCGGCTGTTCGTGCCCTTCGGCTATAATATCTTCATCGCCTTCTGGGCTTACCATTACGCCGGTGAGAAGCTGGGCTGCGAGGTAATTCCTGGCGGCGTCCTGAACACCGAGGCAAGGATATTAAAGATGCAGGAGCTGAAGGCCACGGCGATGGGGGCCACCCCGACCTATGTGCTGGGCATGGCGGAGACGGCCCGAAGGATGGGCATAGACCCGCCCAAGGACCTGTTCATCAGGAAAATTACAGTCGCGGGGGAACCCGGAGGCAGCATCCCGGCCACCCGTAAAAGGATGGAGGAGGCATGGGGGGCCAAGGTCTACGACCAGGTTGGCAGCACGGAAATCGGCCACTGGGGATGGGAATGCCAGCACCAGTCCGGCCTGCACGTTAACGAGGCTCTCTTCCTGGTGGAGATTGAAGATGTCGATACGGGCGAACCCATCACTGGACCCGGCAAGAGGGGCAAGATGGTGGTAACCTCTTATAATCGCATGGCCCAACCCTGCATCAGGTTCGACGTCAAGGACTTAATCCAGTGGAACGCGCAACCCTGCGACTGCGGGCGGACTTTCCGGCTGCTGGAGGGCGGACTCAAGGGACGCGCCGATGACATCACCAAGGTCAAGGGCGTACTATTGTCGCCGACGGCCATCGAGGAGGTGGTCAGGGACATACCGCAGTTGAGCAACGAATACCAGGT
>JAGLTT010000109.1 GCA_023135135.1 Dehalococcoidales bacterium | reverse complement strand
TCTTCCCGTATGCCGGAATCGAGTTTGAAGACAATATCCCCCCCAATTTCAGGATTGCCAACCTGGCCCTCTGCTTCTGGGTTGACGGCGTCAACCTGAAAAAGGCGACGGATTTCCGCATGAATAACCCGAAGGAGTTCTGGGAACTGAACCGGAAAGCTATGGAAGCTGGCGGTCAGGGAGGCTTTATGCCCAGCAACCTTCCCGACCAGGACGCTGTCGTCTGGTTCCACAACCGCTTCCCCAATAAGAGCCAGGTGGACGTAGAAGAGCTTACCCGCGTCGAGTTCGAAGGTCGTAAGAAGATGATCAAGACCTATGAATTCTTCAAAGACAACATGCCGGGTTTCGAAAAGAGCTTTATTGTCCTTTCCGGCCCGCAGCTGGGCACCCGCTCCAGCCGCCGCATGATAGGTGAATATCAACTCACGCAAAAAGACCTGTCTGATAATCAGCCGTTCGAGGATACTATAGCCATCTTCCCCGACCTCGACCGCGGGCAGGAATCTCTGGACCATCCCAATATGTACATTCCTTACCGCTGCCTGCTGCCCAAGAACGTGGATAACTTCCTCGTTGCCTGCCGCGCCTTCTCCTCGGACATGCATGTCCAGGATAACTTCAACCTTATCCCGCACTGCATTGCCTTCGGCGAAGCCGCCGGCGCTGCCGCTGCTTTAGCGCTGAAAGCGGGCGTGGGTGTTAAGAACGTGGATATAAAAGCCCTCCAGAAGCAGCTCGCTAAACAGGGTGTGCCGCTGCCGGACGTTACCAAAAAGGTGGATTATAAATACACCGGGCCGGCATTGGTCTCTTCTGCTTTTACGCCACCACACTAAACTGGAGGAAAATATGAAGGTCTTAACTAGATAAGAAATCGTTAACTCAGGGGGTAGCAGACGACTACCCCCTTGAAGTTGGAGGTCTGCAATGTCAGAAAAACCTTCGGTCAGAACGATTACGGAACAAGCCCGGGATATTAAAGTCTGCCGCGAGGCGGATGTCGTGGTGGTGGGGGGCGGCCCCGGCGGTATCGGCTCGGCGATAGCCGCGGCGCGTACCGGCGCCGATACGGTGCTCATCGAGAGATACGGCCACCTCGGCGGCATGGCTACCGGCGGACTGATTAACATCCTACCGAACCTCAGCGATATCAGCGGCAAACAGCACATTTACGGCCTCAACCAGGAGATTATCGACCGGATGGAGAAGAGAGACGCGGCTTTCTATCCCAGGAAGAAAGACTGGGGCACCGCCGATAAAGAATTAGTCGATTTCTATAACGACACGGGTCTCAACCTTTTCTATGTACGCAAAGACCCCAATATGGGAGGCAAGGAGAGGGTGATGTACACCGCCGTCGTCGACCCCGAGGTGCTCAAGGACGAACTTAACGATATGGTGCAGGAAGCAGGAGTTGACCTCTGGCTTCATTCCTGGGGCACCCGGCCTATTATGGAGGGCAACACGGTCAAGGGCGTCTACTTCGAGAGCAAGTCCGGGCGGCAGGCAATACTGGGCAAGGTGGTCATCGATTCTACCGGTGACGGCGATATTTTCGTGGAGGCCGGGGCGGAATTCGACGGCGAACTGAACAACAAGTACCGGACGGCCTGGATGGCCTCTACTTTCTGGATGACCGATGTCAATATCAAGAAAGCCGACGATTTTAAAGCGTCCCAGCCGGAAAAATTCGCCGAGTTGATGCAGGAGCTCTTGAAGCTGGGCGGATACCCGCATTACCTTAAAGGTATACTGGGAAACCAGCGCAACGTCCTCTGGTATCACAGTTTCCAGATACAGCCCGAGGCTTCCGACGGCAAAGACGTCAGAGAGCTGACCAGGGTGGACGTGAGGGGGCGAAAGCGCGCCGTAACTACCTACGAATTCATGAAGAAGAATATCCCCGGATTTGAAAACTGCTATATCATGCAGACCGCCCCGCAGCTCGGCATCCAGGGCGGCCGGCGGGTCATCGGTGAATATATCCTCGATGACAAGGACATGGTATCGGACGAGGTGCACGAGGATACCATAGTGGTCCTGGCCAATAACGATAACGGCGAGATATCCGCCAGGCACCCGTCAATCTGTATCCCCTACCGCTGCCTGGTACCTAAAGAAGTGGACGGGCTACTCGTTGCCTGCCGGGCTTTTTCCTCGACGGACAGCGTCAACATGTATTTCAATATCATTCCACCGTGCATAGCCTACGGACAGGCGGCAGGCACGGCGGCGGCTTTAGCGATTGATGCCGGCGTCCAGCCCCGCAAGGTGGACTATAAAGCATTACACAAGAACCTGGTCAAGCAGGGTGTGAATTTACCGGATACCAAATAAAAAAGAGGGGCTGACGCCCCTCTTAGTCTATCTGTTTTGCTATAATCTAACCTTTTACCGAAGCGTCCTTAAGAGCCTTCTTTACCGCCTCATAACCCATGTCAAATGCCTTGATGTTGGTTTCGCCGACTTTCGCCTTGAAACGGGACAGTATCGCTTCTTTGGCGGTTTCCTCAGATATCGGCATCAGGCCGGTGCCGAACAAAGCGCCGAGCATAACGACATTAGCGGCCTGCAAGCTGCCGGCCTGCCGGGCAATTTCACTCGCGTCCATGGTAATTACACGGTCGGTGACCTCGTGGAGTTTGTCCACTATTTCTTTCCGGCTGGGATAACCGCTCTGGCCGAGATAGACTGTATACGGCAGAACGGTGGTAGTATTGAGGACAACTACGCTGTTCTTAGAGATATATTGTATGTTCCTGAGAGCTTCCGACGGCTCCACGGCAATAAGGACATCGCACTTGCCTTCCGGCGTCATCGGGGCGATAACATCACCTCCCAGCCGAAGATTGCTGAATACCGAACCTCCCCGCTGGGCCATCCCCAGTACCTCGGAACCTTTTACCGCCACCCCACCCATCACGGCAGCATTACCCAGCAGCTCGGACACCAGGACGACTCCCTGACCGCCGACTCCGCATATGATTATGTTAATTTCGTCTTTCTTTGCCATCTTACGCTCCTGATTTTATTGCGTCGTGCGGGCAGACCAGGGCACAGACCCCGCAGCCGGGACACTGGGTATCATCTACCGTTACCTTACCATTATCCGTGATAAGAGCCGGGCAAGCGAGCAAATCAATACATATCCGGCAGTCGCAGGAAAGACAGCGCTTGGCTTCCCTGACAGCCTCTTCCTTACTTAAGCCCAGCTCGACCTCTTTGAAGTTGCCCTTCCTCTGCGCCACGGGAAGCGCCGGTATAGCCGACCTCGCTTCCTCGGCGACGCCCCACGTATCCACGATTAATTTACTTTCGAAAACAGCCTCGCCTTCACGACCGGTATCGAGGGGTTCGCCCTTGAGATACCTGTCAATGGATATGGCCGCTTTTCTGCCCGCCGACAGGGCCTGAATGACGGTGGCCGCCCCGGTTACGGCATCACCGCCGGCAAATACGCCTTTGACGCCTGTCTCCAGCGTTACGGGGTCGACCTTTATTAAGTCGTCGGCGACGGCGGAAGCCATATCCTCTGTCATAAAATCGAGGTCGGGCGATTCGCCGACGGCGGCGATTATCAGGCCGGTATCGATAACGAACTCCGAACCTTTTACCGGCACCGGGCGGCGTCTCCCGCTCTCATCGGGTTCACCGAGCTTCATCTTAATACATTCAAATCCGGTCACTTTTCCGTCTTTAGCCACCACCCGGCTCGGGCCGGACAGCAGCGTCAGCTTGACTCCTTCGTTCTCGGCTTCGGCTATTTCCTCAGCGATGGCCGGCATCTCGGCGCGGGAGCGGCGGTAAACGATATT
>JAGLTT010000108.1 GCA_023135135.1 Dehalococcoidales bacterium | reverse complement strand
TCGGTAAGCATGGTGGCGAAGGAGACCAGGTTCTCGGCGGCGGCGCTGATAGTCAACACGCTCACCTCTTTGCCCAGCTCTCCTTTCAGAATATCACTCACCTCAAAAGCGGACTTTCCCCATAGAGGTGAGGCATCCCTTATTTCGATGGCACCGTCACGGATATAGATATAAACGGGCTTATCGGCTTTGCCGGTAACCACCAGCCCGTCATAGCCGGCGTACTTAAGGTAAGACCCCCACCTTTCGCCCAGGTTGGCGTAGGAGAATGCTTCCGGCTCCATAACCGGTGCTTTACCGCAGACCTGCCACCGGCATCCGGCCAGCCTGTTAAATCCGGTGACAGGACCGGTGATATAGATAAGGCAGTTCTCCGGGTCGTAAGCTTTAGCCCCGGGGGGCACCATTTCCCAGTAAAGCCTGGCGGCGATGCCCCTGCCGCCCAGGAATTTGTCTGCGTAATCCGCCGTAGGCAGTCTGGTAATCGCTCCATCGGCCAGATCAATCTTAAGGATTTCTCCAGCGTATCCAAAGTCAGACATCATTACCCTTTCTCCAGTGTTGGTTAATAGAACTTGATTGATATTATTATTAATCCGCTCTCTTCCCGGTAAGCGAGACCGCCATGCACACGTAGGGTTTATCGATTTTCCTGGTTACTATCGGGCAATGGTAGAGTCCCCTGGGGGCTACCAGCACTGTCGGTTTATCGAAAGTGTGTTTCTCTTCCTGGCCCGGTTCGCCGATGGATATTTCCACTTCGGCGCCTAAATCGTCGAGGTTATAGGGGTCGGAGCCGATGAAGAACACCGCTTCATCGTAATTATGTACGTGGGGCTTGGTTGACAGGCCGGTGATGCCGGTTTCATAGCCGCAGGCGTAAATAACATTGAGTTCTAAACCGCCGAGGATATCCCCCCCGGTGGCGAATAGCGCCCCCTTGGGTGTCTTGTGGAAAGGTATCGTAACCAGGTGTTTTCCGTATTTTGTTTCGGCCATTTTTACTCCTCTTACATCTATATGTGTATTTTATGGAGTGTTATTCTTTTATCCGCTTTCTCATGTCTTCCAGTAATTTATTGACCCGTTTCCTGTGGGCGTTTCCCCCCGGCCCCGGTTCCAGCGCCGGACTGTATGACATCTCTTTGAGGTTGTCCAGCACGACGGAGAGAATCTGGAAGGGTACCGATATCAGGAATAGTCCCGGCGGGAAGATATCGAGTTGCTGCATGCCGGTTCCCAGGCCGGTAATGTAGTAGTTCAACTCGCCGCTCACGACGGGATAGACGTAAATCCAGGAGCAGGCAACCACCGGTGTCGCCCTGCTTACGAAAGGCTGTCCCGTTGAGTAGTTGATAGACCGTAATAAAGTCGCCGCCTGGTTGATATCGGCGGTCATGACAAGCACATCCGGGTCGAAGGAAAGCTTGTCAATGGGAGCGAAGGCCACGTACTGCACCGAGCCTTTCGGCAAACTGGGCAGGTACTGGTACATGGCGCGGCAGGCGCTCGCTTCCTTATAGAGACCCTCGTCGCCGCCTAATAGCCCGCTGATGAGCACCGGCTCCGCGTCTTTCATGCCCAGTATCATCTGTTCCACGCCCACGCATACCCAGTCATCGGGACCCACGTAAAACGCATCGTTTTCCTGGGCTTCTTTAAGCATCTCGCACATGTTCAACTCTTTATCTATTCGCTTGATGCCTTTCGGTTTTTCAATCATGAACTTGACGCCGACAGGCTTTCTTTCGAACTTGAATTTATCTAGGATGGTAAAGTCATATGATGTTGAGCTCATAACGATATCCTTTCGGGTTTACTCCGGTCAGACCTTAAAAAAGATTACGGAGGCTAGCCCAGTCCGGCCGGTATGGCCTCCTTGAAATTCCCAGTACCCAGCACCATGGTCATCTGCAGATGCGGCCGTTGACAGCCATACCGGCGCCTACCTCGCGAAGAGGCGTTTTTACCATGTATTTATCGTATTTCGATTCGGCCATATGAACGTGCCTCCTTTGAAATAACGATGTTACCTGGCCGTGTTTTATCAGGACTCCTGTTCCAGTTCCGCTACTATCCGGTGTACCTTCTTTTTGTGGCCTTCCGCGCCCAGGGTGTACGATTCCGGCACCCATTCCATCTCCTCCAGGTTCTTGAATATCGAAGAGAGCTTGTCCCAGGGAATGCTCAGGAGTATCCGGCCCTCCGGAAACAGGCGTCGTGATTTCATGCCGAAGCCGAAACCGGTAATCGACAGATTAATTTCGCCTTGTAAATACGGATAGATGTAAAGCCATGCGCACCCCACCACCGGCGTACCCTTAGCCGACCAACTTTCGCCGGTGGTATAGGCTTTGGCCCTGATAAAGATTTCGGCCTGGCTCACGCTGGCCAGGATAATCAGCAGGTCCGGCTCGAAATCCATTTTGTCCAGAGGGGCGAAGGCGACATAGTTGACGGAATTCTTGAGGAGCCTGGGAAGGTACTGGTAAATTCTCCGGTTGGCGCGTACGTCCTTGTAGGCTCCCAGCTTCGGGCCCACCCGTCCGCTCTCGAATGTCGGGTCGTCTTCCTTCATGCCGAGCAGCAGCGCGCCGACACAGGAAAAGTTATCTTTGTCAACGTAAAACGCGTTGCCCTGCTGCGCCTCGACCAGCATCTCGCAAAAGTCCATTACCTTGCCGGGCCTCTCGAGTCCCTTCGGCTTGTCGAAGAGGTACTTGACGCCTACGGGGGTCCTCTCAAAATCGAATTTTTCAAGTATAGAGTACTCCTTGGGAATTGGGCTCATGATAACCTCCTTCAGCGATAATAATTATACTGTGCTACCCAATTATAATAGGATTGTTGCCGGGGATATTCAAGTTGACTCCGGTTATCGAACTCTCAACTTCAAAGGCTAAGTCATGTATTCTTTTTCCAGCTCGGGGTCATAGGCGGCCCTTCTACCGGGGCATTGGAACTGCGTGCAGAGTCGGCAACTCAGGAAGCCGGTATCGTTGGGAAACAGTATCCCGGAACGTGATTTTACAGGTTTCATAACACCGCTTTCCGATAATGTCACCCCGATTTGCCTCTCGCCGCCGCCGAAAAGGGCGAAAAGCGGCTTCTGCTCGGTAAGCGGCCAGGCCTTTATCTCTCCGGGATTCATGAGGGCAACCTGGCTAAGAGAGTACTTACTTTTCAGGTAGTCCGACAGGTAATCTATCCCCGAGACCAGCACAACCGTTTTAATGACGTCCAGGCAGTATTGCCGCATCATATCTTTCGCGGGTATGGGTAACTCATCAAGTTCCCGTCCCGCGGTAGCTATAAAGGGGTAAACCGTATTTTGATTGATGAGATGCTTGCTGAATACACGGCTGGTGAAAATGGTACCGTCGATATCCACTGCGTCGCCATCAATACCACAGACCGGTGATACCTGGTAAATGGCTCTGGGTCGGGCCGCCGCCAGCGCCATATCCGCAAGCTCGCGGGCCATCTCCTCCATCCGTTTATTGGTGTTATCGAGCCTCAGGTATGTTAAAATCGTTGCCGAGTCCAGCTTGACGGGCAGCTCTAATTGGTGTATGATTTTGTTCTCTGAATCAGTCAAAGTAAATCCGTAACGGGCCGGTGATACCCGCTACTATCAGGATAGAGAATCGGCGCTTTTGTGTCAAGGTGAGAAGATATTAGTAAAAAGGGTATCAATTTGTTATAAAAAGGACTATAATCTCTAAAAGCATTAATCCGCAACGAGGAGGTATGTAAATGAAATAGAAATGAAAAATATTTTATATATACCACGAATGCGTGAGCATTATTTAAGGGAGGTAGTGAAATGAAGCAAAAG
>JAGLTT010000107.1 GCA_023135135.1 Dehalococcoidales bacterium | reverse complement strand
ATCGATGCCCGGCCGCAGGTAGAGGTGGTAGGTGTTCGCCAGCACCATGTCAAAGCCGATTTCTTTGATTTCCCGGGGGGTGAGGGTTTTTACCGTGGCCTGGCTGCCCACCGGCATGAACACCGGCGTGGGCACAGTGCCGTGGGGGGTATAAAGCTCACCGGCGCGGGCGCCAGTGGAGGTTTTTAATAAGCGGAAATGTTTTTCAGGCAAGTTTTTCTCCTTTATTATTAACCTTACCCCCTGTATCCCCCTCTCCTTCTTTCCGTTTTGTCATTGTGAGCGAAGCGAAGCAATCTCTGTCAGCGTTTTTGGAGATTGCCGCGGTCGCTAACGCTCCCTCGCAATGACATTGAGGCTTTTAGTGGAAAAAGGAAGAGGGGCTGACGTCCCTCTTAGACGCCCCACTTTTTTACAGAGGCTTCGCTTCTCTTAGACTCCCCATAATTGATATATTAATCATTCTACTATATCAGCCGGTTGGCAATGATGCTGCGGTGCACCTCGGAGATGCCGACGTATATCTCGGTCATCTTGGCATCCCGGTAGAGTCGTTCCACCGGCAGCGACTTCATCGTGCCGAAAGAGCCGTGGACCTGCATCGCCATGCGGGTAACGTCCACGGCGACCTGTGAAGCGAAGAGCTTGGCCATGGACGACTCGTACTGGATGCTCTGTCCCTGGTCGCGGATGAAAGCGGTGCGGTAGACCAGCCAGCGAGCAGCCTCGATTCGTGAAGCCATCTCCGCCAGCTGCTGCTGTATAGCCTGCATTTTAGCGATAGGCCGGCCCATGGCTTTCCTCTCCCGGGCATAGTCGAGTGAAAGCTCCAGCGCATTCTGGGCCACGCCCACGCCCTGCGCTGCCACGCTCAACCTCTCCACACTTATCGCCTCCAGCAGGATATCGAAGCCCTGCCCCTCTTTCCCGATTACATTTTCCTGCGACACGAAAACATCATCGAGATAAACGACCGAGGTGCCCAGGCCCCTCAGCCCCATGGTCTCGCAGGGTTCACGAAGGGTAAATCCATCCGTGGAAGAATCGACGATGAAAGCGTTCAGTCCTTCCTCTTTTTCGCGCCGGGCGAAGAGGAGCACCACGTTCAGCACCGGTGCCAGCGCCATGAACTGTTTCTGTCCGTTGATGATAAAGCCTTTACCACTGCGACGGGCAGTTGTAGTGATAGCCCGCGGGTCCGAGCCGGTATCGGCCTCGGTAAAGCCGATGCCTCCCAGCCACTCCCCGCTGGCCAGAGGAGTTAAGAAGCGCTGTTTCTGTTCTTCGTTGCCGAAGCGATAGATGCCTTCTTCGGGGACGGTATTGACCGACATGATAGCGCCGACGGTCATCGATGCCCGGCAGAGCTGTTCCAGCACCAGGACAAAGCCGACATAGCCGGCGTCGCTGCCGCCGTACTCGGCCGGATACGGCAAACCCTGAAAGCCGCGCCTGCCTATCTCTTTGGCCAGATTAATGGGGAACTCCCCACTATGGTCGATTTCCGCCGCCTGCGGCAGCACTTCCTTGGTGGCAAAGTCCTGAGCCAGACTCTGCAGCATCTTTTCCTGTTCACTCAGATTAAAGTCCATTTTATCTCTCCGAAAATCTTATCCCAGAAGCCAGATATCCAGGCACATGACCAGGAATATCGCCCCCAGGTAGGGGAAAGCCGAAAGCCGGTACAGCCTCCAGGCATCCTTAGTCGCGCGGGAAACGACGAGTCGGGAGCCGGCACAGACCATGAGGATGCCCAGTATATTAGCCAGCGCCAGATACAGCCAGGAGAAGTCCCCGACGAAGTAAAGGGCGAGGGAAGCCGCATAGAGCACCAGAGAGAATACCAGCAGTACCTTTACCGAGTCCCTGACCTCCAGATTGATGGGAAAGTAGTTCAGTCCCGCCTGACGGTAGTCCTCCCGGTGGGCGATATTGACGCTCCACACGTGCAGCGGCAGCCAGGCGGCAACCAGGACACACAGTAGCAATAACTCCCAGCTTAATGACTGGTTAATGGCCAGCCACCCCATCAGAATCGGGGCGCAGGTGGCGAGCACGCCCTGAGGGTAGACGCAGGTCACCTTCTTACGCCAGGTGGCGGCGACCAGCGTGCCGAAGGCAGCGGCCAGGAAAACAAAGGGGTGCAGAAACCAGGCAAGAACCAGTCCGATAATAATCAGGCCGATAATTAAAGGCAGCACTTTCCGATGGGGATAAATAGCCTTTGACGGCAAAACCCGAAAGCAGGTGCGCTGCATACGGACATCGATATTACGGTCGAGATAGTTGGTCAGCCCGTTAGCGCCCGCCGAGGCGATTAAAACCGTCAGCAGAACAAGGCCGAGGCGGGGCGTAAGCAGTCCCTGGCCGGCGACGACCGCCGTACAGAACCCGATAAAGGCCAGCAGGACGCTGGGCAGGGGCTTCAACACCTCGATATAGTTGACCACCCTGCCGGCTGCCGGTCTTTTCTTCGACGACAGGCTCATCTCCCGCTCACCACCTACGGCTATTTGCGAATGATTCGGTGTCATAAATACACATCAATTATACACAATATGCTCAACTCAGGCTAGGAGAGGGACTGGTGTCTTAATTCAGAAATATCGGTAGTATTTACTATCCCGCCGGTATTGTATTAATATAGAGACAGTGAAAGCAGAACTTAAGAAATTACTGGCGCAGAGGCAGAAACAATATATTACTGACGCTGACCGCGTGCCATCGGCGGTATTAATCCCTGTGTATGAGAACGAGGGACAGTACCACATTGTATTCATCAGGCGTACAGAAACAGTCAAGACACATAAGGGCCAGATATCCTTCCCCGGAGGGACCCGGGAAATCAGCGACGGGACACTGCTGAATACGGCTATACGGGAGAGCACCGAGGAAATTGGTCTGCTCCCCGAGGATGCCGAGATTCTGGGTGAGCTCGACGACGAGGTAACGACAACGTCAAACTACATCGTCACCCCTTTTATCGCCATGATACCCTGGCCGTATTCGTTCGTGATAAATAAGGGCGAGGTTGACGAGATAATTAAAGTACCCGTGACAGCGCTCCTGGACAAGGACTGCCTGAAACCGGATATCGAATTTCTCAACGGCAAAGAGTTCGAGTCTTATGCCTATCACTACAAGGGGAAGGTAATCTGGGGCGCCACCGCGCGCATACTGAACAAATTCCTGGATATACTCGGACAGATTACGAAGGATGGATAAAGGGTAAACCGGATATTAAATCGTAACAGGCCGGAATTACCGGGACTTTCACTAACCGGCGGCGAGGACGCAATCCTTAAAGAGGATGTTCTTACTGTAGCCGTCATACTTACCCTGCACCGTTACCGTCTGCCCCTCGTTGAGACGGCCCATCTGGCTCATGCTCTCCTTACCGAATGAGCATCTGGCGCTCCATAACATCTTTTTCTGTGAGCCGTTAAGTACAATATAACGAACGTCAATATGGTCGCGGATAAACACCTTTGCCACCACCCCCGTTACCGCCAGTGTTTTACCCGTAAATTTGGTGTGCGTCCCCACCATATTAGCCCGGAAAAGCTCGTCCAGCTGGTCGACGCTTATCTGCACGCCATCCGCGATTTCATCCAGAGTCGGCGTAGCATCCGAAGTAGATTCCGTCTTCGTTTCCGGTTCTGGCTCGGGCTCGGGTTCGGGTTCCGGCTCCGGCTCCGCTTTAGCTTTAGCTTTGGCTTTGGGCTTTCGGCCCCGCTTAGGTTTCGGTGCAGGTTCGGGTTCGGGTTCCGGCTCAGGCTCTGGCTCCGGTTCGGGTTCCGGCTCAGGTTCGGGCTCGGGTTCTAGTTCAGGCTCTGGCTCAGATTCCGGCTCAGGCTCAGGCTCTGGTTCCGGCTCAGGCTCTGGTTC
>JAGLTT010000106.1 GCA_023135135.1 Dehalococcoidales bacterium | reverse complement strand
ATTGAATCGCCCCCGGCAATTGACATGGTTGCACCTGCGCCCGCCCCCGCGCCAAAGCAGGCGTCGTCTGATGAGGGTTCCGGCCAGTCCTGGACCGGCGAACGCCTGATTATACGCTCCGGATATATGACACTGGTAGTGGTGGATGTCGCATCGGCCATGGAGCAAATCACCAGTCTCGCCGCCGGTTATGACGGCTTTGTCGTATCCTCAAATAGCTGGCAGGACCGGGACAGGATGATGGGGAATATCTCCATCCGGGTGACATCCGAGCGCTTTAATGAAGTCCTCCAGGCTTTGCGGGCAATGGCGGTTGAAGTAAGGTCGGAGAGCACTTCGGGACAGGATGTAACCGAAGAATACGTCGACCTGAGCGCCAAGCTGCGCAATCTTGAGGCTGCGGAAGCGCAGTTGCTCAAACTGATGGAACAGGCCGGCGAGGTCAGTGACATACTTGAAGTCCAGCGTGAGCTCACGAAAACAAGGGGTGAAATCGAGCAGACTCAGGGACGCATGCAGTACCTGGAGGAAAGCGCGGCCATGTCATATATAGAGATACACCTGGAGCAGTCCAAGCTCACCGTGGACTTCAGTGCCAGCTCACGGACTGTGAAGGAAGGCGAGGAGCTCCAGTTTTACCCCGACATCGCCGGCGGTTTTACCCCTTACAGCTATGAGTGGGACTTCGGCGATGGTACAACCAGCACGGAAGGAGCGCCGGACCATGCCTATAAGTCGGACGGCACCTATACTGTCAAGCTGGAAGTGACCGACGACCGGGGCAACACGGCTCCCCATGAGAGGACCGATTATATTACGGTTCTACACGGCTGGGATGCCGGCAATATCGCCAGCAGCGCCTGGAACGGGCTGATAGTTTTCGGGCGTGTGGTGGCCAATATCCTTATCTGGCTGGGCATTTTCAGCCCGTTATGGATAATAATCGGTGTTATCCTCTACTTCACCTGGTGGCGCAAGCGGAAGAAGAAGTAAATCAAGGTGCTATAAATAACCGGAGAGGGGGCCTGGCCCCCTCTCTCTTTTTTCTCCGAAATTGATAAAAATCAAGTTAGAATTCTCTTTAGAATATCGTCACGTGTCAGGCCTTCGACGGCGATGACCTTACTGCGGCTGGCCTGACTATTAACTATAGATAAAGAGGACCTTTTTACTCCCAGTGCCCGGCTGAGGAAAGCGATAAGCTCCCGGTTGGCTTTGCCTTTTACCGGAGGTGCGCAGATTTTCACCTGCAGCACTTCGTCGATAAAACCGGTAATTTCGTTGCGGCTGGCATTAGGCGTAACTCTCAGCGGCAGCCAGTTGCTCTTACTATGACTGTTGGCGGTCAAATTACTCTCTTGTTACCTTAAAAAGAGGGAGGGTCAGCTATTCGCTCATCTCTTTCTTACATCCCACCGATATTGCGATACTGGCCAGGAACAGAACCGCTGATATTATCAGCCAGAAATCCCATTTCATCAGGTCAGCCTTGAGTCCCAGGTCTACCACGTCAAGGGTGAGGATGATGCCCAGTATAGCACACAGTCCGCCGATACCTCCCAGGATTGCAGCAAATATTCCCATCAGGTGTGACCTCCTTATCGGTTTATCGTTTAGCTTCGATAGTATATAATTATAACGGATGCATTATTCTATTCGTTTGGAGATAATATAGCATGAAATTAACAAATAATCTATATTTTTATTCGGAGCAGGGGATGCTGGACTGCAATACCTATGTCATCACCGGCAACCCCGGCATTATTATCGACCCCGGTAATACGCAATTTCTGGCGTCGCGGGTCGGCGGTATGAAGCAGGACGGCATCGACCCCTCGGACATCGGCATTATCGTCAATACGCACCTGCATATGGACCACTGCGGCGCCAATGAAGCCTTTAAAAGACTATCAGGAGCCAAGGTTGCTCTTCACCCCGTCCAGAAGGAAAACTACCAGCTGGTGGTTATCGATGGCGCCCGACTTTTCGGGATGGAACCTCTGGAGTTTTCCGAGGACTATGTACTGGATGATAGCCCTCTGAGTAATGACGGCATGGAGCTGGAAATGATTGTATCTCCGGGGCATTCGCCGGACAGTGTCTGTTTCTATAACAGAAAGGACAAAGTGCTGGTTTGCGGCGATGTGCTCTTTGAGATGAACACTGGGCGGGTCGACCTTCCCGGGGGCAATGCCGGGGACCTGAAAAAGTCCATCGAGGCGCTGTCCCTCCTCGATATAGAGTATTTACTGCCCGGTCACATGGGCATCGTTTCCGGCGCCGAGAAGGTCGTCGGCAACTTTGATTTTATCAGGAGCAATGTTTTCGCATGGCTATGACGGGTGCGCTGACGGAATCCTACGAGCTGGGCCCAATCCGCCCCCCGAGTGAGGCCTATTCACTGCTGATACGCGTTACCAGGAACTGCCCCTGGAACCGCTGCAAGTTCTGTCCCATCTATAAAGGCACTAAATTTCAGCTTCGTTCGGTCGAGGAGGTAAAGCGGGATATCGACACGGCCAGGGCCATCCACGATAAGATTGAAGAGCTTGCCCGGAAATCCGGCCGCGGCGATAGTATCCGGGAGGTAGCGGCGATGGTGTGCAGCAACGCTCCCAACGATGCCTGCCGCAACGTGGCCCTCTGGATGTACGCCGGCGGCAAGCACGCCTTCCTGCAGGATGCCAATACCCTGATTATGAAGACTCCCGACTTCGTTGAGGTGATTAAGTACCTCAAGGAGACCTTTCCCGGTATCGACCGTATCACCAGCTACGCCCGGTCGAAAACGGCCGCCCAAAAATCTTTAGATGAACTGGTGAAGCTGCGCGAGGCCGGGCTCTCCCGACTGCACATCGGGGTGGAATCCGGCTGCGACCCCGTGCTCCGGTTCATGGACAAGGGCGTGACCGCCGCCGACCATATCGCCGGAGGAAAGAACATAGTGGCCTCGGGCATATCCCTGTGCACGTATGTCATGCCGGGTGCCGGCGGGAAAAAGATGTGGCGGGAACATGCGCTGGAAACGGCCAGGGTGCTCAACGAAATAGACCCCGACTTTATCCGGTTGCGGACGTTGACTATCCAGCCCAGGATGCTGTTGCATAGCGACGTGGTGAGCGGCGATTTTACCAGGCAGACGGATGAGGGAATAGTGGCAGAGATAAAGCTCTTTGTCGAGAATCTCAACTGTCATTCGCAGATTGTCAGTGACCACATGATGAACCTGCTGCCGGAGGTCGAAGGTAAGCTGCCCGAAGATAAGGATAAAATTCTGGCGGTCATCGGCCGTTTTCAGGCGCTGCCGCCGGAGGAGAGGGATAATTATAAACTGGGTCGCCGACTCGGCATATATGATAAACTCGATGAGCTTAACGATACTTATCGCCACGGAGAAGTCGACAAAGTTATGGCGCGAATCGGCCGGGATGGCGAGGACGTGCTGGACGAGGTGCTGTTCAATCTGATGGAGAGGTATGTGTAGGTATGGATTTAGAAGCGGAAATCGGAGATTTATTAAAGCAAAAGGGGCTGACGCTGGGAGTGGTGGAATCGGCTACCGGCGGTTTACTCTCGCACCTTATCACCAACGTGCCCGGCAGTTCCGACTACTTTAAGGGGTCGGTAACTTCTTACGCCAACGAGACCAAGATTAATGTTATCGGTGTCAAGGCGGCTACTCTTGAGAAGTACGGCTCCGTCAGTCCACAGGTAGCCGGGGAAATGGCGGCGGGGGGTAAAAAAGTGCTGGCGGTGGATATCTGCCTGGCGGATACCGGCATCGCCGGGCCGGGTGGGGAAACGCCGGGTAAAGCTGTGGGGCTTTTCTATCTCGGCATGGCCCACGAGGGTGGGGCTTTCAGCCGTAAGCACGAGTTCCACGGCAACCGCCAGCAGAACAAACGCCGCGCGGCGG
>JAGLTT010000105.1 GCA_023135135.1 Dehalococcoidales bacterium | reverse complement strand
TAGTCGTCGATAGAGGTCGGGTCGATTAAGCCGTTGTTGCCGAAAACAAGCCGTTTCTGCAGCTTGTAAAACGGCACGTCGTGCTCGCAGGTAATCTTTTTACCGGACGCGCGGTCGGTATAGAGCATTCTCTCGATGACGTTGCCCTTGCCGATGGTCTCGGTCAGTATCTCCGGTACGTCCTTGACCCTGACCCGCTGGTAGAAAATATCCTTCGGTTTGATGACTACCAGAGGCCCTCTCTCGCAGAAGCCGTGGCAGCCGGTAGCCCGGATATCCACCGTATTTTGCAGTTTCTGTTTCTTTACTTCATCCTGGAAGGCTACTGTAACGGCTTTGCAGCCATGGGCATGGCAACCTGTACCGTTGCACACGGTAATTACGGCCTTCTTCGGGTCTCTCTTCCCTGTTATCGACTTTCTTAGAGTCTCCAGTTCACCCACGGATTTTAATTTAGCCACTGGTGACGTCCTCCACTCGTTAGTTATAGTCCTTCAGCACGGAACCGATACCCTCGGGCGTCATCTCTCCGTGATAGTCTTCGCCGATGATGACCATCGGGCCAAGGGCACAGGCGCCCACGCAGTTGACCGTTTCCAGAGTGAATTTAAGGTCCCTGGTGGTCTCGCCTCTTTTAACTTTCAGTTCCTGCTCAATCTTCTCTATGACCTTTACGGCGCCCCGGACATGGCAGGCCGTGCCCATGCAAACGTTAATCAGGTAGCGTCCCCTCGGTGTCAGGCTGAACGCCTTGAAGAAGGTAGCGACACTGTAGACCCGACTCAGCGGAATGCCGAGACCTTCACTGGTCTCCTGTAATACCTCTTTGGGCAGGTATCCGACTTCCGCCTGGATATCCTGTAGAATATCCACCAGCAGCGATTTATCGTGCTGATGCTTTTGCAGCGCCTGTTTTGCTTTTACTTTTAGCTCTTTTGGTGACATTGTTAGCCTTCTCCAAAATCTTTTGATATTCCAGTTCCACTCTATCCTGTATCTGCTGAATAAGGTCATCGCTCAGGTGGCGGAACCGCCCCTGTATTTTCAGGTAGTCTTTAACCGGCCTGAGCTTGGGCAGGTCGATGCTCATTTTATATACGCCGTTTTCCACCTCGTAGAGAGGGAACACACCCGTCTGTACGGCCAGGCGTGACTGACGGTTAACCGTATCCGTGGCGCTCCGCCAGCCGGTGGGGCAGACCGAGAGGATGTGGACGTAAGCCGGTCCCGGTGTATCGGCAGCCTTGCGGACCTTCGCCATAAGGTCGAACGGGTACCCGTGAGTGGCGGTGGCTACGTACGGTATGTTGTGGGCCGCGGCAATCTCCGGCATGTTCTTCTTCCAGGTGAACTGTCCGAAGCTATGCTTGCCGGCAGGCGAGGTGGTGGTGGCTGCACCGAAGGGTGTTGCCGAAGACCTCTGGATGCCGGTATTCATATAAGCCTCGTTATCGAAGCAGATATAGGTAAAATCGTGCCCTCTTTCCAGGGCTCCGGATATTGCCTGCAGGCCGATGTCGCTGGTGGCGCCGTCGCCGCCGATGGCAACTACCTTGGTGTTTTCCGGCACTGCCATTCCTTTCCTCTTCATGGCTTTGTAGCCCGCCTCAATGCCCGAGGCCACGGCTGCCGGATTCTCAAACAGGGTGTGAATCCAGGGGAGGTGCCAGGTGGTGAACGGAAGCTGCGAGGCGACAATCTCTATGCAGCCGGTGGCGTTGGCCACGATGACATTGTTATCCAGCGCCTTGAACGCCATCCTGACGGCCAGCGCCTCGCCGCAGCCGATGCAGGCGCGGTGACCCGGCGCGAAATTCTCCCTTTTCTTGATAAGTCGAGGTACGTAAACCGCGTATTTTTCCATTATTCCCTCACACCGTAAATCTCGTATTCGTTCTTGCTTCCTGTCCGGGCAATCTCGGTGCCTTTCTTGACCATATCTTTGAACCCCGCCACGGTAATATCCCTGCCGCCGAGTCCGCCCACGAAGCTGACAACCTTTGGTCTTTTTGCCTGGTCGTAAAAGGCTGCCTTGACCTCGGAAGCAACCGGTCCGCACGGTCCGCCGTAGGATATAGCCCTGTCCAGTACAATAAGCACTTCGGCATCCTTAACGGCCTCGCGTAACTCCTCAAGGGGGAAGGGCCGCCACAAACGCAGCCTTATCTGTCCCACGTCCTGACCCTCGGCTACCAACTCGTCGATGGCTACCGAGGCTGTCTCGCCGACAGCCCCCATCGTCATCAGGACGACTTTAGCGCCATCGCTGTGGTGTTTCTCGACCGCGTAGTATTGACGGCCGAAGGCTTTGTTATACTTGTCCCAGATCTCCAATACTACCTTTTTGGAGGCTCGTATATTCATTTCCTGTGCCCATTTTGCTTCCGTAAAAATAACCGGCGGGGCAAAGTCCCCCATGGCCACCGGATTATCCGGGTTCAATGGCAGGGGGAATTTACATGGAGGCAGGAACTTATCGACTTCGCTCTGTTCCGGGAATTCTATCGGCTCGATGACATGAGTCAGGTTAAAGCCGTCCAGGTGTACCATGACCGGCAGCAGCACGCGCTGGTCTTCGCCGATGCGGAAAGCGCAGATGATGTTATCTACACACTGCTGTCCGTTTTCCGCGATTATCTGTATCCAGCCGGTGTCCCTGACTGACATCATGTCGGAATGGTCGCACCAGATACTCAGCGGCGCGGACAGTGCCCGGTTGGCAATCGCCATGACAATGGGAAGCCGCATGGGAGCGGCTACATATACCACCTCGTTCATCAGAGCCAGTCCCTGACTGGCCGTGGCTGTAAAAGTGCGGGCGCCGGCGGCTGCCGAACCGAGGCAGGCGCTCATGGCCGAATGTTCCGATTCTACCGGAACGTACTCCGCGTCCAGTTCACCGTTGGCTACCAGCTCGGCCAGGTGCTCGACGATGTGGGTCTGGGGGGTAATCGGGTAGGCCGCGATAACATCAGGGTTGGCCAGCTTTACCGCGTCCGCAATAGCAATGGAAACCTCAATACCTACTCGTGTAGCCATTATTCCTCCTCCAATACCATCGTTATCACCTTTGTCCAGCATTCCCTGGCACAGATACCGCACCCCTTGCAGTAGAACAGGTCGGCTTCAAAATACCCCTCCTCGTTCTCCCCGATACACCCCTCCGGGCAATACAGGGCGCAGAGACCGCATTTGATGCATTTCTTAAAGTCATAGGTCGGTCGCTGTGACCGCCACGTTCCACTCTCGTACTGCCGGGCACTCCCCGGGTCGGAGATTATCGTGCCGATTTCCAGGTCTTTCCAGGTATATTCACTCTCGGACTTGGCCATTTATTGCTCCTCAATTACTACTTCTTTGTAGGCTGTTTCCATGGCGTTGATGTTGCGTTCTCCCAGCCTGCCGAACCGTTTTTCAAGCGGCGCATGGACTGACTCTTTCTTGATAATGCCCGTTATTTTAATGACGGCACCTAGCATGGTGGTATTGACGATGAGAACACCCAGCTTCTCACTTGCTATCTTATTAGCGTTTACCGTGGCCACCGGGTATTTGATGCCGAACTCGGACTTTATTTCTTTGGCTGTCTTCCTGGTATTGATTATAACCCATCCGCCCTTTTTCAGACCGGAGGTTACATTGACTTTATCCAGCAGACTGGGGTCCAGCACCACGACGAAATCCGGTTCGGTAATATCCGCCCTGATTTTAACCGGTGCCTGGCTGTCTATTCTGTTGAAAGCCTGCACCGGTGCTCCCCGGCGCTCCGGTCCGAAGCTCGGGAAAGCCTGCGCATACTTGCCTTCACTTATAGCCGCCTGTGCCATCAGCTCGGTAGAGGTAACCGCACCCTGACCGCCGCGTCCGTGCCATCTGATTTCTGTAAGACTTTTCTCTTTCGTCATTTTTTTCTCCATGTACCAAAAACGCCCCTGGAGCGACTTGAACGCTCGC
>JAGLTT010000104.1 GCA_023135135.1 Dehalococcoidales bacterium | reverse complement strand
TTTAAAAATAGGGAATGTATTTTCAATCGTTTCACAATACTTTATTCAGGAGGCTGAAATGAAATACACAGGAATTATTAGAATGCTCGTGGTGACGCTCATCTTGTCTCTTCTGTTGATGGCCGTACCGGCATTGCCGGTCCACGCCACTAACGATATTACGGTATCACCGGCTTCGGGCAAGGTTGGCGACACCATTATCATCAGCGGTACTAACTTCACCCCGAGTACCGATGCCAGCGAGAAATGGGCCAGGGTTATCTTCGCTCAGACTTCAGCCTTGGTAGGACAATACATCGATACCAACGTCACTACTTACGAGGAGGTCGCGAATACACTTATTGGTGAAGAATACTCGTCCACCGAGGGGGATTTCAACGTCACCTTTACGGTACCCGCAACACTCTCCGACGGTTCCATCGTCACAACTGTAACCTCCGGTACTTACTACGTTTATGTCACTTTGTATGGCGCTACCCTCATTAAGTCTGTCTCCACGTTCACCGTAGCCTCCGGTGCCCTCACCATTAGTCCCACCAGCGGCCCGGTAGATACCGCCGTGAGGATTGTCGGCACGGGCTTTGTCGCCAGTACCGCCATCAGCATTACGTATGACGGCACCGCGGTTCTCATCGATAGTGGCAGTGCCATCACCGGGACCGACGGCAGTCTTGATTCTTATATCTACATCCCGGAGGGTGTCTCCGGCGCCCGTACCATCACCGTTACCGTAGGCAGCAGTGAAGTTACCGCCACGTTCACCGTAGTACCGGACATACTCATTACCCCGCAGTCCGGAGAAGCCGGCAAAACCGTGCTTGTAAGCTGCACCGGCTTCGCCAGGAGGGCGGTACCGATAATATACTTCAATGCCTACCCTGTGGAAACACAATCGCCGGTAATAGCAGACACTTCAGGCACTTTTTCGGCGTCTTTCCTGGTGCCTGAAGGGTTAACCGCCGGAGTATATCAGGTTGAAGCTGATGACGGTGACAATCTTGCTGTTGCCAGTTTCACCCTGAACGTAGCCCCTCCCATCGAGCCCACCCCTGAACCTGAACCCACGCCCCCGACTGAACCCGGACCGACACCCCCATCCACCTCAACCCCCGTCCTCAGCATCAGCACTAGTGGTGACACGGTCGGTTCCAGTATCGGCATCGGTGGCGCCGGGTTTACCCCGAACGCCACGGTAACCATTATGTACGACGACGAAGAAATAGCCACGGCAACCGCTGATGCTGGCGGCCAGGTCATGTCTATCTTCGCGGCCCCGCCCAGCGCGCACGGAGAGCATATCATAACCGTCAGTGACGGCACCAATACCAATACGGTTACCTATATCGTGGAATCGGTAGCTCCGGAGACACCCCCGCCCCTTTTACCGGAGATGGGAGTTAAACTAAAATCTCCGGGAACCTTCGCCTGGGAAGATATTACCGATGACAGCATGCCGGTAACCTATGTCCTCCAGATTGCCACCGACGATGACTTTGCGGCCGACTCCATTGTCATGGAAATTACTGACATTGAGCTTTCCACTTACATCCTGACCGTGGTCGAGGAGCTCAAACTGGCCGGCAGCCAGGATGCTTTATACTGGAGAGTACAGGCTGTAGATGCCGCCTCCAACGAAAGTGAATGGACCGGTGCCGGCGAATTCTATGTCGGTGGTGCTGGGAGTGACTTCCCCAGTTGGGCATTGTATACCCTGCTTGGAATCGGTGCGGTACTCATCTTTGGCATCGGTTACTGGCTGGGCAGGAGGACTGCCTTCTATTACTAAGAATATAGTATGCTGCATTCCCTTACCCCACCCCCCTTTGCTGCCCCCTCTCCTTCGGACCCTGCCTCCCGGAGGAGAGGGGGTCTTTATTCAACTATAAAAAAAGAGGGGAGCACTAACGCCCCCCTTTACCCCCAAATCGCCTGTTATCTTTTCCCACCCGAACCCGCTTACGCTAACCTGCCCGCCGCTCCTTCTGAGCTATGGCAGGCGGGAGCTTCAGCGGGTAAACCACCCTAGCGCCATCTGCGGCTTATTCCTTTAGACCTCCGCCACGCTCACCCCTGGTGAGGTAAAGGAGGCGGCGTAATTTTTCAATCATTCACGCCACTGGCCTCTCTAAATAAAAGACACGATACGCACGATTCTATTTGTAAATGTTCCCCCTTCCTTTACCAAAGGAAGGGGGCTAGGGGGATAGATTGATACCCCCCAAACTCGCCTGTTATCTTTTCCCACCCGACGTAAGGTATGCTATACTGGTTACAGACCAGAATCCTGAACACTTACGATTAATTTACCAAGGGAGGTCAGATAACTTGCCGGACACTGTAACCATCAAACAGCTCCTCGAAGCCGGAGCGCACTTCGGACATCAGACGGGTCGTTGGAACCCCCGGATGAAAAACTACATCTTCACCAAGCGCAACGGCATCCACATCATCGACCTTGAAAAGACCGCCGTCATGCTCGACAAAGCCTGCGAATTCATTAGTGACGTGGTCGCCCAGGGCGAATCCATCCTCTTCGTCGGCACCAAGAAACAGGCGCAGGAATCCGTCCAGATAGAAGCGGAACGCTGCTCCATGTACTACGTCAACCAGCGCTGGCTCGGCGGCATGCTCACCAACTTCGCCACCATTCAGGCACGCATCGACCAGCTCGTGCGCCTCGAAGACCAGATGGCCCGCGGCGAACTCGGCAGACTCACCAAGAAAGAAGTCCTGAAAATCGGCGAGAAAATCGATAAATTAAACACGCAGATGGGTGGCTTCAAAGAAATGACGGTCCTGCCGGGTGCCATATTCATCATCGACCCCACCAAAGAAAGGATCGCCATCGCCGAAGCACAGCGCATGGGCGTGCCGTTGGTCGCCATCGTGGATACCAACTGCAATCCCGACGAAATAGACCATCCCATACCCGCCAACGACGATGCCATCCGCGCCATCAAGCTTATCTGCACCAAGATTGCGGATGCTGTCCTCGAAGGCAAGATGGGCGTGGCTACTGACCTAATTCCTGAAGTAGACGAGGAACAGGAATCCGACGAAGAAGCACCGGCCGTTGAAGCAACCGAACCATTGATTTTCACACCGGACGCGGAATAAGGAGGAACACTTGGAAATCACCACCCGGATGATAAAAGAACTCAGAGAACAATCCGGCGCCGGTATCATGGACTGCCGTGGTGCCCTGGATAGCAATAAAGGAAATATGGAAAAAGCGCTTGATTATCTTAAAAAGAAAGGACTTCTCCAAGCGCAAAAAAAAGCGGAACGTACTACCGGCCAGGGCCTGGTCGAAGCCTATATACACACCGCCGGGCGTATCGGGGCACTGGTAGAGCTTAACTGCGAAACCGACTTCGCCGCCCGCACCGATGAATTTAAAGAACTGGCTCACTCCCTGGCCATGCAGGTAACGGCGCTGGCACCCAAATATGTATCCGAGGAAGATGTGCCAGAAGACGAAGAAATCGTCCCGGAAGAAGCCTGCCTGCTACTGCAACCGTATATTAAAGACCCGACAAAGGTTGTTAAAGATATCATCGTAGAAACCATCGCCAAAGTAGGAGAAAACATCAAGGTACGTCGATTCAGCAGATACGAATTAGGTAGCTAGAGGTAGAAAAATGCCTGAAGCTAAATACAAGCGGGTACTACTCAAGCTCAGCGGCGAGGCCTTACGCGGCGGACACAGCTATGGAATCGATAATCCTACTTTAACCAGGATAGCCCGTCAGATAAAGCAGGTGACAGAGACAGGGGTTAGCGTCGGCATCGTCGTCGGTGGGGGTAATATCTGGCGGGGTTCTCAGGCCGAAGCAGATGGCATGGACCGGGCTACTGCCGACTACGCCGGGATGCTGGCGACGGTAATTAATGCGCTGGCCCTCCAGGACGTACTGGATAGAGAAGGCGTCGTTACCAGGACGCAGTCGTCCCTGGATATCAGGCAGGTGGCCGA
>JAGLTT010000103.1 GCA_023135135.1 Dehalococcoidales bacterium | reverse complement strand
CGATGTTCTGCCATCCGATTGAGTTGAGCAGTCCGGAGGCAGTTTCAAAAAGGCGGGGTTGCGGGTTACCCTCCCTCGGTCCGAGGGTGGTTCCTTTGCAGATGATAGCCCCCAGCCTTTGAATGTCTAATACCTGGCTGTATTCTGTCCCGTAGCCGAAGGTGCCCGAGGCTGTCATTACCGGGTTGGACAGAAGCAGGCCGCGCTTATTCCCGGGGGCTAATTGGACTGATAGGTCTGAAGACACTTTATTTTCCTGTCCGGTTTAGCTTTCTGGCTGAAAGCTTACCAGACAAAGTGCCGTTATTGCAAGTTATTGATGGTTCTGTCGCGCCTGGCGTATATCCCGGCACATCACCCTGACGACAATAACGCCGAGAGTCACCACGGAGACGGCCGTCAACATGGCCGGACCGAAGCCCATCCCGCTCGTTACCATGATGCCGATCATGCAGACGGCCAGTCCCTGGAAAAGCAGCATCATCAATGCCACAAGCCACATCATTCTCCGTCCCTCCTTTTCCGTAGTGGGTTATATAGCTCTCCTAACCTACCACCCGTCGTTCCCGTGTTGCCACCATGTCTCCACTTATTTTTTATGGGTGTTCTCTCCAATATTAACGTTTGTAACCGATGTTACCTTTCAGCGGTGTTCGTAGTGGAAACCGGCGCGGAATTGGGTGTGACCACCCAGTTGAACAAGGTATGTTCATGGTTGTATGCCCGGTTTGTGGAAGGTATCCTTGCGGGTAGAGGCATAAAATATGACAGCGACGCTGACTTTAACACGAAAGTCAACACCCGGCGCTACGGCCCGGCGACTCCGTATTTCCAGTCATCTATCTCAGCGGGAACTGGCTGACCTGGCCGGCATTCCTTATGAGCAGGTGAGTTTATTTGAGCATAATTTACCTTTGCCGCTGGATAGCCGGCGCAGGATACTCAAAGAGCTCTGGGCCAGAAAAATCAAGAAGTGACGTATATTACGCCACTTCCTGGTTCTAAGCTTTAGCCGGTTTTTTTCTGTTTTCCTTTTTGCTTATAGCTATTTACGCCGACTTAAGCGGCATCCAATTTTCTATCAACCTGCCTCAGTGCAGGTTCACGTACTGGCTTATCCTGCCCGGAATGGTCCTTTCGACCGCCATTACCGGACCATCGGGAGGCTTGACCTCCAGCGAAAAGCTTTGGTACGGCCCGATGCTGATATTGCCCGACGTTGGTATTATAACCTTCACCTGGAACAGTTCGTTGTGGTCAAGCAGGTTGTCGTCGTTAATCGTGCTCAGCTTCTCTATCGTAAAGTTTACAGAGGGAATCAGGTTGTCGGCATCGCTGTAGGAGATAACCATAGGGCTGATATTGGCTGAAGATGGATTGAAGTCCACCGCACCGCCGGCAGAGGGAATACCCACGCAGAAGTAAATTTCCGTTACCACGCTGTTTTCCATCTTGGCCACTATGTTGCCCCTGATTTCTACCGTGGCCATGGTAGTCTGTATCCCGGCAGTCACCGCCTCTTTTGCCTTCTGAGAGGAAAACAGACCTGCGGAAAGGACCACGTAGGCAAATACCGAAGCCACGATAACAAAGGCGATGAGGATAATCGCTGTTTCCAGGCCGGTAATGCCTTCCTCGTTGTTGCGTACTCTTTTTAATGCTCTATTCAATAATTTCTGCATCGCTACAACCTCCTCTTTCGGCTAAGAAGTAATGACGCTATATCCCAGCGTTACTCAACTTCTTATCATGCTTTAGTTATTTCTTGCCTGTAGCTGTTTATCATTTAGCGTATTCAGAATACCAATAATGTAGTAACTAAAACATAAATATACCCGTCTCTCATATAAATATTCCGTTACAGTTTGGCGTTATCTGAGATTGGCTATTCACTGAAAGCGGATAGGGCGTTAGTGGGGATAGTTGACATAAAGATATCGCGGGGTGTAAAGATTAGCGGTGCGTGTTGTTGGCGGGGGAACAGGGGAATCGACCGGTAGAGTGGTCTGTCCCCGTCGAATTCAAGCAGCAATTACGGCAGAGAGGCCGGGCACGGCAGACCTCTTTAGCCAGACGGACGAGCAGGGCGTGGTATTCGTTGAAAAGACGGGTGTCGGCGGGAAGGTTTGCCATAAAGAGTGCCTGATAGGCGGAGTAGCTGTTACTGTCGGGTGCCAGTCCCGCGCGGCTCATGATGCGGCGTGTGTAGGCATCGATGACGAAAATCGGCTTGTTGCCGGCATAGAGTATGATGGAGTCGGCTGTCTCCTCGCCGATGCCGTAGATGCCGAGGAGCTGCTGGCGTAGTTGGTCGATATCGAGTGAAAATAGCCTGTTGAGGTCGTCGTCGTATTGCTCCCCGAGCCAGCAAGCAAAGGCCTTGAGCTTACGCGACTTGACGTTGTAATAGCCGCAGGAATAGACGAGTCTGGCGAGTTCGGTATCATGTAGACCGCGTAGTCCTTCCGGGGACAGCTTGCCGGCCGTTCTGAGATTGGTGATGGCCTTCTCCACGTTGGTCCAGGCGGCCGACTGGGTGAGTATTGCACCGACGATTACCTCGAAGGGTTCTATAGCCGGCCACCAGTGCTGCGGGCCGTATCGGTCCATGAGCCTCTGATAGATGTTCCGCAGAATCTCGCTTATCGTTTGTCCATCCATGACGGCGCCTTGGCATTATCCACCGAGTCATAGCCCGGGATATAAGGCTTGATATCCAGTACCGGTGACCCGTCGATGGCATCCAGTCCCTGGACCTTCAATATGTTGTCCCGGCGTTCCAGCAGCCTGACGGTGCTTTTCCCGATCGGATTGGGACGGTCCGGGGAGCGGGTGGCGAAGACTCCCATCAGCTTATTCTGCGGGTTTCCCCGGGGATGCACTTTGTTTGGTGCCCTGTGGGGTGACTTGTGTATCCAGTAGAGAACGATGATATGGGAGAATTCGTCAAGGTTGTCCAGGGCTTCGGTAAGGCTGCTATCGACGATGATTTCAGAGACCACGTCCCCGGAGTAATGCCTTGTCCGTTCCTTTATCTCGCTCCGGACGGTCCCGATTGGTTTCAGGTTTATTTCCGGCAATTCATCTTCCATGTTAAAATCACGACTGTTGAAGATAGAGGAAGACCATCACAAAGCTCGGTCTTCGCTTATCGCCTGAAGACTATCTAGCCCAGCGGCGTCAGCGTCAGCAGTTTCTTGGCGATACCCGGGTACTTGGCAATAAACAGCAGCTCTTCCTCGGTAAGAGGCTTCTGCGATTCCACGTTGGCGTATCTCACCAGCTCCAGAATCTCGTTGGCCTTCTCCCTGTCCGGGAACTTGACCGGTACTTCCAGCTTGCTCATGACATGGCTGAAACCGGATATTCCGCCGTATTCACCGGTACAGATTTCGCGTCCGGTTTCAACAAGCTCGGCCTCGCCCCGCCCCAGCTCTTCATAGTCGTACAGTTCGTAATTTTCCGGGTCTTTCAGGACGCCGTCGGCGTGTATGCCGGACTCGTGGGCGAAGGCATTGGCGCCGACGCCCGGCTGGTTGATAGGTATCGGTACGTCAAAAGCATAGCTGGCGAACCTGGCTAACTTATATGCCTTGTTCAGGGCAATCGCCCCCCCAAGTTCATACTTCTGGGCGATATCCTTCGATTTCTTGGCGGCTAAAATTACGGCGAGAAGGTCGGCATTGCCGGCTCTCTCTCCGATGCCGTTGATGGTGGTATTGACATAGGCGTCCTGCCCGCCATCGATAACGCCCATCGCCCCGGCGATGGAATTGGCTACGGCCATGCCCAGGTCGTTGTGGCAGTGAAGCTCGATGGGCAGTCCGATTTTTTCCGCCATTGTTCTGGCGTTGTCGTAGATGGTGAAGGGATTATCGTAACCCAGCGTATCGCAGTACCTGACTCTGTCCGCGCCGTGTTCCTTGGCGGCCAGCCCGAACTCGACGAGGTAATTTACATCTGTTCGGGAGGCATCCTCGGCATTAGCTCCTATAGACTCGGCGCCGGCCGCGCGGGCGGCATCGACGGCGTCGGTCATGTCTTTGA
>JAGLTT010000102.1 GCA_023135135.1 Dehalococcoidales bacterium | reverse complement strand
ACCGCCGGCGTCACGCCGATAACCGGGAATTTTACCTTGGGTACGGCGGCGCCGTGGTAAAGGCAGTTGAGGCAGGCCGATTTACCCGGTATTACCGTCATGGCCCTGCCCTCGAACCCGTAGACGGCGCCGTGGAAGAACGGTATGCCCTTCTCTATCGCCGTTTTATTAAGCAGATAGCGGGTCGACAGGTTGTCCATGGCATCGACGATTAAATCGGAGTCGCCCACGAGCTGCGCGGCATTGGCTTCGGTAATCGTCTCTCCCAGGGCTTCTATCCTGACATCTGGATTCAGCTTCTGCAATTTGTTCAAAGCCGAATCAGCCTTCCCCTTGCCGATATTTTCGTCCTGGTGCAGGATCTGCCGGTTCAGATTGCTAAGTTCCACCTTGTCGTGGTCGGCGATCCGTATTGTGCCGACGCCCGCGACGGCCAGGTAGATGGCTACCGGCGAGCCGAGCCCGCCCGCTCCGGCGATGAACACCTTCGCCTTTTTGAGCTTCTCCTGCCCCTCCTCCCCGAAATCGTATATCATCATCTGCCGGTCGTATCGCTGTAATTCTCGTTCGGTAAGCATGCTGCCTTACCTCCTGCCTTAGGTTACCTCGCTGTCTATCCAGTCGAGATATTCCTGGTTGCCGCCGACGATGGGTATAGCGATTATTTCCGGAACGGAATAGCTGTGAATTTTCTTGACCGATTTTATAATGTCCGGCAGCAGCGTGTCTTTGGTCTTGATAACGAGGAGGCTTTCCTGCGTAGAATCGAGCTTGTCCTGCCACCAGAAGTGAGAATTCACTTCCGGCACGATATTGACACAGGCGGCCTGCCTCCGCTTGAGCAGCGATTTGGCTATCTTCTGCGCCTCTTCGTTATCTCTGGCGGTGATAAAAACGACGATGTAGTTATGCTGTTTCATTTTCTTACACTATCGCCAGCATGCGGTCGACGGCCGCCTTGGCTTTGACTCGTATTTCTTCCGGCACCTTCACCTCGGGCGTCATTGTCTCCAGAGAGTGTAAAATCTTATCCAGGGTGATGAGCTTCATATTGGGGCAGATGGCCTTTTCGGAAGCCGGGATGAATTTCTTACCCGGGTTCTCTTTCTTGAGCCGGTGTAATATTTCCACCTCGGTGCCGACAATTAGCTCGCTGACGTCTTCCCGACCGGCGTAGCGTATTATGCCGCTGGTGCTCAGGACTTCGTCGGCCAGGGCGATAACGTCGGGGCGGCACTCGGGGTGTACCACTACCTTGGCTTCGGGGTGCTCACGTTTCCGTTTGGTGATGTCCTCGGGCAGTATCCGCACGTGGGTAGGGCAGTAGCCGGGCCAGAGGGTCATTTCTTTCCCCGTCCTTCTGGCGATGAAGTCGCCCAGGTACTGGTCCGGGACGAACAGTATCTCATCGTTATCAATCTGCGCGACGACCTTGACCCCGTTGGCGGAAGTGCAGCAGTAGTCGGATTCCGCTTTGACCCCGGCGGTGGAGTTGATATAGGTAACCACGGTGGCCCCGGGGAGTTCCTTCTTTTTCTGCCGCAGTTGCTCGGCGGTAATCATGTCGGCCATGGGACACCCTGCGCCCGCGTCCGGCAGCAGTACGGTCTTGTCCGGCGAGAGTATGGACGCCGTTTCCGCCATGAAATGGACGCCGCAGAAGACGATGACGTCGGCATCGGTTTTGGCCGCCTTCTGGCTCAACTCCAGCGAATCGCCGACGAAATCGGCTATGTCCTGCACCTCGCCGAGCTGGTAGTTATGGGCGAGGATGACGGCGTTTCTCTCCTTTTTGAGTTTCAGGATTCTCTCTTCCAGAGAATTACCCCGCCTGTCAGCCATGCTTCTCTCCGTTTTCCGAGGCCTCCTGCTTATATTTTACTCTATATACGCTTCTATTCACAGAGCACCCTTTTGGCGCCGCTGTATATCTTCATTCCCGCTTCGTTGATAATTCTTTCTTCCATATCCGTCTGAATTTTTGTACCGACATCCCTGACAAAGCCGATGACGGTCAGCCCGCACTTTCTGCCGATTTCCAGCCCCTTATCGGTGACGGCCGTCTTCGTGGCGGCCACCGGAATTCCGGCCCGGCAGATTTTGGTTACCATTTCCGAGGCCATCCGGCCGGTCGATACCAGAAAGGTTTTTTCAAAATTGATATTGTTCATCAGGCCGTAGCCTATCACTTTATCGATTGTATTGTGCCGCCCGATGTCTTCCACAATGCAGACTGGCTCCGCCCTGCCAGTAAAGAGTCCGGCGGCATGCACGCCCTCTGTCTCCCGGTACATATCGGCTTTTTCAAACAGGGTATTCATCGCCCGGAAAATCATTTTATTGTCGATTTTTACACGGGACTTTATCCCGGGCAGTCCCGTTTCATCGGAATAGGCGATCCGCCCGCCCCCCGAGACGATACGGTAATTGGTTTTATCAGGACTCGTTGATACGCTCGTAGAGTCTTTCAGCGTTACTTTCGCGGCTTTATCCTCTATCTCTACCGACGCAAGGTCTTCGAGGGCATTAATAAAACCCTGGCCGAACAGGTAGCCGGTGACGAATTCTCTTTCCATACCGGGGATAATGGAAGCGGTGGCCAGGTGCGCACCGTTAACGAATACAGGTAGTTCTTTTTCGATTACCACGCTGACCTCAGCCCCGGAGAACCTGCCGTCGGCAAGTTTCCGGCATTTCATCAATTTTGAGCTTGAATATGAATAATTATTACTCACATCGTCACTCTATTCTTTCCGGGTGGGAGTAAATTATCATGGTGTCGCCCCTGACCAGCCCGGCAATCGTTATCCCCGCCTCTCCGGCCATTTCCACGGCTAAAGCGGTAGGCACTCCCTTGGTGGCGATTATCGGGATACCGGCGTTCCGGCACTTTAAAATCATCTCGGAGGGCTGCCTGCCCGTGGATGCCGCCAGCGTTTTACTGAAATCGATATTATGGAGAAGTCCGTAGCCGATTACCTTGTCCAGGGCATGGTGCCTACCCAGGTCTTCAGCAATGCAGACAGGCTCTTTTCCATTAAGAAAAAGACCGGCGGAATGTACCGCCTCGGTCTCGGCGAACACTTCCGACCTTAAAATAGCTCTCACGCAGTCGAATACATCCTCTTTACGTACTTTGAGGCCGGACTGTACTGATGGTAAAGACTGCTGCCTCCTTTTTCCTGACAGCGTTACCTCGGCGACGTTATTTTCTACGGTTATCGAGGCTATATCCCCCGCGCCGGTGATGATTCCCTGTGCGTACAGGTGCCCGATTACGAACTCTTTCTCTAAAGTGGCCATGAGCATCGCCGTGGCGAAATGCTCCCCGTCGATGTTAATCGATAGGGCGGTCTCCCTGACGATTCTTTCACTCGATGCGGTACATCCGCCGTTGACTCTGGTGTATTCGACTTTTTTCAGGATTCTATTATCCATTTTTAGCTCTGCGTATTATATCATTCCGCTATCTTAATAGGGTCGCCCGCTTTGACATCCCCGCCCCGTATCACTCTGGCGAAGATTCCTTCCCGCGGCATGATGCAGTCGCCTACCTGCTTTCGTATGGCGCAGGCGGCGTGGCATTCCTTGCCAATCTGGGTCATCTCCAGCACGGCCTTGTCACCCACTGTGATTCTGGTGCCGATGGGCAGCGAAACCCAGTCTATGCCCTGTGTGGTGATATTTTCCGCAAAGTCCCCCGGCTGTAAATCGAAGCCCCTGCCGCGCATCTTATCAATGCTCTCGATGGCCAGCAGGCTTACCTGGCGGTGGGTAGTGCCGTCGGCATGCGCGTCGCCGACGACGCCGTAATTCTCTTTTATCGTAACCACGGCTACTGGTTTCTTTTTCGTGCCCTTCTTTTCACTCCGGCAAACAGCGATTATCGTGGTCATATTACCTTCCCTGTCTCGTTATCGTCCCGCCGCCGATGACGGTATCACCGTCGTAAAAAACGACCGTCTGTCCGGGGGTAATGGCCATCTGCGGCTCGACAAACTTTACATAAACACTATCGTTATCCAGCGGAGTTACGGTAGCTTCCGCCTCCGCGTG
>JAGLTT010000101.1 GCA_023135135.1 Dehalococcoidales bacterium | reverse complement strand
CTCAACATGGCATACTACTTTGACGATACCGTCGCCCTCGGCGGACCTTCTCTTATCGGCCCGGCCGAAGGCACCCGAATCGATATCGTCAGCCCGTTAACGGGTGCAGTTGCCAATGTCAACTTCACCTGGAGCAGGATGTCCCTGGCGACCGGCTACTACCTGTTCATAGCGCTAGATGCCGGCTTCACCGAGATGCTCGGTCCTCCGATTGCCGTTGCCAGCACTCTCCCCACGGTATCATCGATTCAGGCCGGTAGTTTATTCCTGCCCGGTACTTCCTACTACTGGAAAGTAGCAACCTATCTACCCGTTAGCAGTGGCTTCTCTGAGACACGAAGCTTCGTTGTCCAGCCCACTGCGGCATCGGTTCCGTCCATTGCCTCACCGGAGAACGGCGGCACCATCGACAGCACCAGCCCTGCCTTCTCCTGGACACCGGCAGCCGGCGCGACCATGTACCAGTTCCAACTGTCTACCACTCCTGACTTCGCAACTACCCTGGTAGACGAGCAGTTGGCAGCCGCTGGTATCGCACCGGCCGTGACACTCGACAGGGGTACGACCTACTTCTGGAGAGTCAAGGCACTGCAGCCGGTTGATGGCGACTGGTCAACCGTTGCCAACTTCATAGTTGCCGAGGCGGCAGCTGCTCCACCGCCACCAGTGGTGGTTGAGACGACACCAGCCCCGGTAATCAACATCCCGGCGGCACCACCGGCGACCGTTGTTGAGATTCCGCCCGCTCCTCCAGTGGAGCAGATTGCTCCCGCTTACATCTGGGCGATAATCATCATCGGTGCTGTACTGGTGATCGCGGTAATTGTCCTCATAGTCAGGACCAGACGGCAAGTCTAAGAATGGCTTAAAGGATAATACTCCAGATACTCCGAGAGCCCCCCGAAATTCGGGGGGCTCTCTCTTATTGCTTCAATATTTCAAAGTCGTCATGGCGAGGAGCACAAACGACGAAGCAATCTCTATGATGCATCTTTGAGATTGCCACGTCCCGATTTCATCGGGACTCGCAATGACAGGAGTATTTTATATATCGGCCAGCCGGGGTACCAGAATCTGCACGGGCACGACATCACCGCTGCTCAGCGATTCCGTGCCCTCCGGGATACAGACAAGGCTGTTGGCGCTGGCAATCGCCTGCAAACGGCTCCTGTTTTTATAAAGCCCGACACTGTAATTCCCGGCAGAATCACGGGAGAGGGTGGCATCTTTGAATTCCGTCCACGCCCGGTGGCGGGTCTTCAGGTTCTCGGTAAGCCGGGCAGTAACCGTCTCGAGGGGATGCCTGGTATCCCCGCTCATCCGTAATATCCCGGGTAGAGCCAGCTGCAGGAAAGCCATTTCATTGCTGGCCGGCCCGCCCGGGAGGCAAAATACGGGTTTGCCCTGCCAGATGCCGAAGGCAATGCCTTTACCCGGCCCCATGCGTACATGGTGAAATATTTCCTGCCAGCCCAGCCGAGCCAGCGAACCTATTACAAGGTCACGCTCGCTGCCCCAGGCGCCGCCGCTGGTCATAATAACGTCTACACCGGGCAAACGCTTTTTTAACTCCTTTTTTATGTCTTCCTCGCTATCTTTGACCACGGAAGTAACACAGGATATTCCGAAAGAAGCCAGCCAGGACTCCATAGTAACCAGATTACTGGCATAGAGCTGGCCGGGACTGAGGTCTTCACCGGGAACCACCACCTCGTCACCTACCCCTACCACGGCCACTACCGGCCGCCGGTAAACGCCAACTCTGCTGACGCCGGCAGCGGCTGCCAGTCCCAGATAGCCCGGTAAAAGCCTCCTCCCCTCTTTAACAATGGTTGCCCCCGCTTTTACCTCTCCCCCGGCACGCAGTACGTTACGCCCCGGCTCCGCATCAGCTTTAACACATACCTCCTCCGGTGATAGCTCTTCGCAGAACTCTTCGGACACGACCGCATCCGACCCCCGGGGTATCGGTGCGCCGGAGCATATCTTGACCGCGCCACCCGGTTTTACCTCACCATCGAATTTCAAGCCGGCAAACACAGAGCCGGTGACCTTTAGAAAAACCCCATTTTGCCTGGAGGCAGCCGCCACGTCAACGGATTTTACGGCAAACCCGTCCTTTAGAGAGACATCGATGGAGGGATAGCTTACCTGCGCCACCACATCCCCGGCCGCTATACGGTCGACGCTCTGGTCCAGAGACATCTCGTCGATTCCTACCGGCCTTATATGCGAAGCTATAAGTTCAAAAGCTTCCCGGTAACCGACATAGTCAGCACCCTCGTCAATCTCGTAATTGTCCGTCTCCATGGTCCCCTTTCAATTGTCAGGACTCCCATCCAGTATATACTCCATGCCTGAATTTATTCAACGTGGAGTCGCTTAAAGGTAAATATACCATTTTTTTGAATATTTTTTGAATATTTTTAGAATATTTTTAGAATTTTATCAACCTTTTCGCATATAAGTGTACTATTATTAATATGCTCTACAGTTCAGACAATAGTCCCAGGCTGAAAGATTAAACGCTTTCTCAGAGGTAATTCATGGGTGCTATGTCGGTAAAATTTCGCCGGATGGCTAAAAGCAGGTTCACGCAGAGGTCAACCCGGGAATTATGTATTCTCATCATAAAGCTGCTCTTGCTGGCAGGCCTCGCCGCCTTAACTGTCTTTAACTCCATGGCGGCGGCGTCCACCGAAGCGGTCAGGTGGACGAGAGTCAGTATTCCCACCGAGGGTGAGGCAGGAAACTGGGTGCTGGCCGCCGGTTCCGATGTCCAGCACCTGACCGTGGCCCCCGACGGTACTCTCTACGCCTGTGGCCAGGGTCTTACCTACACGCTGTATAAGTCTATCGACGGCGGCCTCGGCTGGGTACAAATCGGCAATGTCCAGGATACCATAGTAGATATCGCAGTATCACCCCATGAGGCCGATACAATATACTATGCCACCACCTCGGCGGTTTATCGTTCCAACAACGGCGGCAAGACCTTCACACAGCTGCCGGCGAGTCCCGGCGGGGCCGGAGCCGCCAATAAGGAAATAACCTCAATCGACGTTGCCTGGCTGAACAGCAATATTATCGCCGTAGGCACCAGAGACACCGATATTGCCGAGTTCGGCGGTGTTTACACCATGGATGAGGCAAATATCATCTCCACCTGGGAGGATACCAATATCGGCGGCTATGACGTCTATGCCGTGGCTTTCTCACCCAACTACCCCTCCGACCGGCAACTCGTGGCCGCCATAACCGACGAGACCGACACATTAATCGTCGCCAAAGTGAGCGACGCCAACTGGAGCGCTACCACGGGATACGCCAGATTGAACAGGAATAACTCGAGTACCCATACTCCTGTCACGGTGGCCGCCCCGGCGGCGATTGCCTTCCCCGATAACTACGACGCCGAACCCGCTTCGGGAAGCAGCGTCCTTTTCGTGGCAATCGATAGCGGCGCAGGCGAGGGCGACGTTTATAAAATCAACTGCGCCGACGCGCCTCACACCTCTATAGCTACCGACATTAATATCGGCGGGGTTTACGGGCAGAACAACATAGATGTCACCGGGCTGGCGGCCTGCGGTGATTACCCGTCCGTCATCCTGCTGGCCGGGGCCGCCGATAGCGCCCAGACCTATACCAGCACCGACGGCGGCGTCAGCTGGACGAAAAGTCGCAAAGAGCCGACCGGCCACACGACCTGCGTGCTGATAGCACCCGATTTCACCACCACCGGCAGGATGTATGCCGCCACCAGCGGCGGTGACAGCGCCCTCTCCATAAGCCGTGATATCGGCGAAACCTGGAACCAGCTCAGCCTGATTGAGACAGACATCAGTACCATCGTTGACCTGGCGCCTTCACCCGGTTACGCGCAGGACGGCACCCTGTTCATGCTTACCTTCGGCAGCGGACACAGCCTCTGGCGCAGTCGGGACGGGGGCAACAATTGGGAAAGGACTCTGGCGGGTAATATTGCCGGCGTGGACAGCTTGAGTCTGACCGGACTCCCACCGCAATACGGCGCCGACTGCCGGACGGTATTCGTAGCCGGGGAGAGTAACGG
>JAGLTT010000100.1 GCA_023135135.1 Dehalococcoidales bacterium | reverse complement strand
CTGCATATCTGCAGCAGCAAGACGACAACGCACAAGATTCACCATGACCTGGAATTCGCCTCTTACCTGCTTCTACCCATAATTCCGGGGTAGAAATACAAAGCATTATTATATAAAAAAGTCGGTAAAAAACGGCAGTATTTTCCTTTTGGAAAGTATACTTAATAAATTATTTGACCAGAGACAGTAACAAAGTGTATTATTTTTGCAGGTTTGACTTATCCGAAAAACCGCTGAAGAAACAGACAGAAAGGGAGGCAAAGATGTCTCGAAACATAAAGCCAACAACAGGAGAGAAAACCTGTATCAAGGGTACCGGTTTGAGTAGTTTCGGTGACAACTCAAATATGGCGGCGGTGGATGTCAAGAACGGCAAAATTGTCAGGATCAGACCGTTCCACTATGATTGGAAGTACAAACCCGCGGAATGGCAACCCTGGCAGATAGAAGCCCACGGCAAGACCTTTAACCCGCCGTTGAAGTCCATGATACCTCCCCACGGTATGGCCTATAAAAAGCGTGTATTTTCCCCCAACCGTATTTTATATCCCCTGAAGAGGGTCGATTGGGACCCTAACGGAGAAAGAAACCCCCAGAACCGGGGTGTCAGCAAGTACGTCAGGATATCCTGGGATGAGGCTACGGATATAGTAGCCAGCGAACTCAAGAGGGTAATCAAAAAGTATGGACCGGAAACGGTACTCCTGCAGGCGGACGGACATGGCGAGACCAAGGTGATACACTCTACCCATGGCTGTAATACCAAGCTTCTCGACCTTCTGGGTGGTTATACGCAGCAGATAAGAAATCCCGATAGCTGGGAAGGGTGGTACTGGGGGGCCAAACATGCCTGGGGGTGTGAACCTGTCGGCATGTACACATCGTATCTCACCAATATATTCCCGGATATGGCTGAACATACGCAGATGATTATAAATCAGGGATGTGACCAGGAAACCACACCGTGGGGTTTCTGGACGGGACAGATGCCCAGTCTCTTTTCCTACTGGTTTACCGAGCTCGGCATAAAAAGCATCTATATCTGCCCGGACTTAAACTACGGGGCGGCTGTTCATGCCGATAAGTGGATTCCGGTACTACCCAATACCGATGCCGCGCTGCAGCTGGCTATCGCCTACCAGTGGATTACCAATGGTACTTACGATAAAAAGTATATAGCTACTCACGCTTACGGCTTCGACAAGTTTGAGGAATACGTCTTGGGCAAAGAAGATGGAGTCCCCAAGACCCCCAAATGGGCATCGGAGCTGTGCGGCGTGCCGTCCCGTATCATTAAAGCCCTGGCACGTGAGTGGGCGTCCAAGACAACGACGGTGGCACATGGCTTCGGCGGGCCCTATATTCGGGGCTCGTACTCCACCGAGCCGGCCCGGCTGGAGGTACTCCTGCTGGCGATGCAGGGACTGGGAAAGCCGGGGGCGCACCAGCTTACCTGGGTCGGCGGGTCGTTTTTCGGCGCCAGAGGCGTGGGACATGAGTGTCCGCCTCTGGCAGGCAAGGCCCTGGTGAGACCGTCGGTGAACGCCGCTTATCATGGCTATCATCCCGGTCCGATTATGCAGAAACAGATTATCCCCAAGCCCATGATTCACGACGCTATCCTGGATGGGCATTTCGAGATTTACGGCAGTTCGGAGCAAATGTCGGACAGGGTAGACCAGTTCAAGAAATACGTTTATCCCGTCCCGGGCTGCTCGCCAATACACTTGATATGGACCGATACACCCTGTCTGCTAACCTGCTGGAATGATAGCAACAGAAATGTAGACGGCTACCGTCACCCGTCGATTGAGTGCATGATAGCCCAGCACCCCTGGATGGAAAATGACTGCCTTTTTGCCGATATTATCCTGCCGTCCAATACCAAATTCGAGACGGACGATATTGGCAGCGACATGGAGAGCGCTCATTTTTCCACCGTTTATCGTGAAAGACAATGCGTCGAGCCCATTGGCGAGTCCAAGAGCGACTACGAGGTGGTAATTGCCGTGGCCGAGAAACTGGGTCTGGCGGAAAAATACACCGGAGGTAAATCTATCGAGGAATGGATAAAATTCGGTTTCGATGAATCCGGCGTACCGGCGGCAGGTCTGATGACCTGGGAGGAGTTGTGTGAAAAGGATTACTACGTCATTCCCACCGACCCCGAATGGAAGAAATACCGGGCCGGCATGATTGAGTTTTATGAGGACCCGAAGAAACATCCTATGACGACGCCGTCCGGTTTGATAGAATTTTATTCCCAGGGTTTAGCCGAGAACTTCCCCGATGATGAGGAGAGACCCCCGGTGCCCCACTGGATACCCTACGGTGAGACCCATCAGGAAAGCCTGCTGCTTGACAGGGCTAAGAAATATCCCCTCCTCGTTATATCCAACCATCCCAGGTGGCGGGTGCATGCCCAGCTTGACGATGTTAACTGGTTCCACGAAATCGAAACCTGCAAGGTCAGGGGGCCGGACGGCTACCTCTACGAGCCCGTCTGGCTTCACCCGACGGAAGCCGAGAAGCGGGGCATAGAAAACGGAGACATAGTGAAGATATACAACGAGAGAGGTGTAGTCCTCTGCGGAACCTACATCACCGAGAGAATCATGCCCGGCGTAGCCTACGTAGACCACGGCGCCCGGTACGACCCGATAGTCCCCGGCGAACTTGACCGAGGTGGGGCCATCAATACTATCACACCGCATAAAGGTACCTCGAGAAACTGCCGTGGCGGTATGGTCGTCAGCGGCTTCCTCGTAGAAGTAGAGCACGTCAATCTTGATGAACTAAGAAAGCAATATCCGGAAGCGTTTAACAGACCGTATCATCAGGCCTCGGGGCTGGATTTCAATAGAGTATTAATTGGAGGTGAACAGGAATAATGAAGGCATTGGTCATAGACATTAACAAATGCAACGGTTGCTACAACTGCCAGATAGCCTGCAAGGACGAGCATGTCGGTAACGACTGGACACCCATCGCCAAGCCCCAGCCGGACACTGGCCAGTTCTGGATGAAGGTCACCGACGTGGTACAGGGGAGCGTCCCCAAGGTGAGGGTCAGGTATATGCACGATATCTGCCAGCACTGTGACGAAGCGCCCTGCATACCCGTCTGCAAATCGGAGGCAATCTACAAGAGGGAAGATGGGATAGTAATCATCGACCCTGAGAAGTGCACGGGGGCCAGGAACTGTATTGATGCCTGTCCCTACAATGTCATCTACTTCAACAGTGACCTTAATATTGCGCAGAAATGCACGATGTGCGCGCACCTGTTGGATGACGGGTGGAAGGTACCCAGGTGTGTTGATGCCTGTCCCACGGACGCGTTAAGGTTTGGTGAGGAAGAAGAGTTGAAGGAATACATCAAACAGGCGGAGGTCTTGCATCCGGAATATAAGGCCAAGCCCAGGGTGTACTACATCGGGCTGCTGGACAAGTATTTCGTAGCCGGTGCGGTATACGACCCTGAGGAAGACGAATGTCTGGAAGGTGCCACGGTAACGCTGAAGGATGGTAAAGGCAAGAAGGTAGCCGAGTTAAAGACGGACAACTTCGGTGACTTCTGGTTTGAGCGTCAGGAGCCGGGGACGTACTCGATATTGATAGAGAAGGCCGGTTATCTGCCGAGGACTATAGAGAACATAGACGCCAGTAAGGACGTAAATGTCGGAGACATAGAGTTATCTAAGGGATAATCTGAACGACTCTGTTAAAAATTGATTTGGGGGTAAACATGCCGGAACAAGAGAGATCGATGGTAAAAGGAATGTCCTTTGGTGGTGTTACCGAGGATGCCAATGCCGCCCAGGTTGATGTTAAAGACGGCAAGATAGTAAGAATCAGGCCGCTGCACTTCGACTGGAAGTACAAACCTGAAGAGTTCAGGCCGTGGAAAATCGAGGCGCGCGGCAAGGTCTTTGAACCGACCATGAGGACGCTGCTCCCTCCCTTCACGCTGGCTTATAAAAACCGGGTTTACTCTCCCAACAGGACCATGTACCCGCTCAAGAGGGTCGACTGGGACCCCGATGGAGAAAGAAATCCGCAGAACCGGGGGAAGAGCCGTTACGTCAGGATATCGTGGGATGAGGCTACGGA
>JAGLTT010000010.1 GCA_023135135.1 Dehalococcoidales bacterium | reverse complement strand
TTCTAGACCTTGCGGTTCTAGACCTATCGGTTATAGACCTGCCGGTTATAGACCTTACGGTTCTAGTCCTTCTGGCGGATTTCATAACCGATTGTTTTTAGCGCCTGTTCCAGAGCAATATCCATGCAGCTGTAAGACTTCACCGAGCCAAGGTCGGACATGAGCGGCTCCATTGCCCGTGCCATTGCAGTCTGCATATCGGCGATAATACAGTCCGTCCCAAGCAACCGCACCGTCCGTATCACCTTGGCGAAATGTCTGGCGACCTCACCATCGTCCACTACAGTGCCAGACAGGTCGAGCAGTACCACCCGCGTCTTATACTTCTCAACATGGTTAAGCAGATTGGTAGTAATGTCTTCAAAGCGATCAACATCGAGATGTCCGACGATTACCATGACGGAAAGTCCCGGATACAGTTCGAAAACAGGCGCCGCCAGCGCCTTCCACTTATCCAGCCTGGCCTCCAGTTCATCGACACGGGCCTTAACCTGAGCCTCGGCACCACCCCAGGGTCGGTACTTGGCAAAGTAGCCGACACCGCCGATATACTTACCGGCACTATCATGAAGATGTGACGCCGAAACGCGCACGGGGATTATCTTGCCGGATTTTGTCTTCGTGGTGGTTTCCAGGTCGTGAACCGTCCCGCCGGCTTCGTAGATTTTACGGTTGGCTTCCCGGGCGGCCTCAATATTTTCGTAGACTTCAACGATGCTTTCGCCAATAAGCTCATTCATATTACGTTCGGTGAGCTTGCAGGCCTCGTTGTTGGCGAACTTAATAACTCCTTCAGCGTTGATGGCGAGAATGGCATCCGGGCAGCTATTAAGCAAAGCCTCGAGATTGCCACGGGGAGTTGTCGTTTGTTTCTCCATTGTTCTCTACCTCCTACTATGCCAGAGTGAACCCCCGGATATGTGTACCAAAGTAAATAGGTCTACACATCTAAGTATATATACGGACAAGCAGGATTGTCAAAATAGACTATGCTTGATTAAGCACGATTGTAAAAATATAAACTATCTTTTATTATAGAGGTGGTTTTACCGAACATGAAAAATATCAGCAATTCGACCGATACCATTACCTTCCTCGGAACCGCCGGCGCCCGATTCATGGTAAGCAGACAGCTGGCAGCGTCAGGCGGACTCTGGCTGAGTTTGAACGGCACCGAAATACTCGTCGACCCCGGCCCGGGCTGCATTGTCCAATCCACCAGGAGAAAACTGAACGCGGAAAAACTGAGCGCCATTATACTCTCGCACCGCCACCTGGACCACGTGGCGGACACAAACGTCATGATTGAAGCCATGACCAACGGCGGCTTTAACCGGCACGGCTGTTTATTTGCCCCCGCCGACGCCCTGGAACCTGAACCCGTTATCTTCTCTTACCTGAGAAATTATATCGAAAGTATCATGGTACTGGAGGAAGAAAAATCATACACAACGGGTAACGTAACCTTCACCACGTCGGTCAGGCACATGCACCCGGTAGAGACCTACGGCATGGTTTTTCAAGCTTCCGGGCATTCCTTCGCCTATGTTGCCGATACGAGGTATTTCGACGGTCTGTGCCGGAGCTACAACAGCGAACTGCTGATTATCAACATGGTGCTTACGGAACCCAGGCCACCCATCGACCATCTTTCAATACCGGATGTCGAACGAATCATTAAAGAGATAAAGCCACGGGTAGCTATTTTAAGCCATTTCGGCCTGCACGTATGGCAGGCAAAGCCGTGGAAAATAGCCGAAGAACTATCCGGAAAGACCGGGGTCAGGGTCATCGCGGCGCGGGATGGTATGAAATTCGACCTGGCACAACTGGAAGAGATGTAAAGAGGCAACTATCTATCGGAGGAAAGTAATACTATGAACTATTCACGCCTAAAAGTATGGTGCATCATTACCTTCTCGATGGTCGTTATAGCTATAGTTATCCGCGCAATCTGGCAGATAGTTGTCATACCCACGCCAAAAACCATGCTTATTTTCGTGCCTCTTATCATAGCGCTTATCGGCTCTGACGTCCTGATTTCTTATCTCGTATTCAAGCCTGGAAAAATCAAAAGTCTGTCTTTCTCAATCGGATTAACAGTGACGTTCGGTGCAGGGCTTCTGGCCGGGGTTGTCCATTTTTACCGCTTCATCATCTCGACGCAGGCCGACCCCTTCTTTAGCCAGATTATCAGCTGGATGATAATACTTTCCAGCGCCAGCGCCTATTTTATATTCTTATATGTAATCTGGTCACTAAGGAAAGCCAGGAATAATGGACACCGAAAACTTTGAATGGCTCGTAGCTAAAGCAATCGAAAACCTGCCCGAAGAATTCCAGGAAAGGCTGGAAAATATCGATGTGGTGGTGGCCGACGAGCCAACGCCCGCGCAACTGCGTGTGCTGGGAGGAAGACGGGGTGAAACCCTGCTCGGCCTTTATGAAGGCGTGCCCCTGACCCGGCGCAGCCTCGGCTATGGATTCGTCACGCCGGATAAAGTAACCATCTTCCAGAGACCGATTGAGGCCAGGTGTAAAAACGATACCCGTATTATCGCCGAGGTGCAGCGGGTAGTCCGGCATGAAATCGCCCACCACTTCGGCATCAGCGACGACAGGCTGCGGCAGCTCGGCAGGGACTGAACTCAGAATGCCCGATTACCTAATTACCAGGGACTTTTTTCCCACGTCAGAGCTAACCAAACAATACCTATTACGTTATATAATACAGTGAATGCTCTTTATCCGAAACGGGAGGTATACCATGAAACAGAAACTATTGAGAATAACATTAGTAAGCTGCCTTCTCATCACGTCACTTTTCTTCGGCGGCACCGCTTACGCCCAGGAGGAGGAACTCCCCGACCCGGGCCTAACGCCGGATAGTCCCTTTTACTTCCTGGACACATGGGGTAAAAACGTCGGCATGTTCTTCACCTTCGGCAACGAGGCCAAGGCCAGGAAAGCCCTGCAATACGCCGAAGAGCGCCTGGCCGAAACCCGGGTCATGGCCGCCAAAAACAGGGTGAGAGCAATGGAACGCGCCGCCAACGATTACGATGGATTTATGGCCATGGTCAACCAAAGGCTGGAAGCTACCGCGCTGCAGGATATCGATATCTCCGATAATATTTCAGAGATAGTGTCCCTGGCCACCGAAAAACACCTGAGAGTTCTGGACAGAATCAAAGACGAATTACCGGAACAGGCCCATGAAGCACTGACGCGTGCCAGGACGGCTTCCATGAACGGGCAGATAAACGCCCTGCGGGCGCTGGCTAAAGGAAGACCGGAAAGGGCTATTGACATTGCCGCGGATATAATCGAGAACCGGCTGGAAAGGGCCAGGGTGCGAGCTTCCGATAACGTGACCGCCGATGTCGAGGAAGCCCTGGATTACGCCGCCAGGATTGCCGCACTGGAAGAAGAAATGGCCGCCATAGCCGAGGAAATAGGCATTGACATCACCGCCATTCAACAGCGTTTAGCCCATTCCACGGCCAAACGCCTGGAGACCTTGAGCGGAGTCTATGAACAAGTCCCCGAGGCCGCCCGGCAAGGTATCGCAAATGCTATTGAGAACTCCGTAAGGAAGTACGAAAGGGCTGTTGAGAAACTCACGGAGGAAAACGCCCTCGGCGATATTCCCGATGCAGAAACTGTAATGAACAGATTGCAGGAAGAGGTCAGGGCAAGACTGGGAATAGGCAGAGCCGACGAGGCGGCGGAATCGGATAACATTTCCGTACAGGTACAGGTCCGGGCGGAGAACCAGGAACAGAACCGAGAGCGGACTGACGCCGAAACAGGAAATCCCGATACGGTATCCGCCAATCAGACCAGAGAGCAGAGCCAGACGGAAAACCAGCGGCGCAGTCCCTGATGCCAGGATGATTAAGCCTGAGGTCTCAGGGTCTTAACCATGTAGTCGCCCTGCGAGAGGTAATCAAACTCGGTGCGGTAGTACTCTTTAGCCCCGGTGCCGCTCAGGACTATCATACGGTCGGACTGAAACTCATCGAGGGCAATCCGCTCCGCTTCCCGGAACAAAGCCTTACCCAGTCCCTTGTGCTGGGCAGCCCCGCTTAACTGCTCGCTGAGAGGCACCTCGGGACCGAAAACATGCAGTTCTCTGACGATGGCTGAAACGGCGTTTTCGCTTTTCCCCAGCGCCGGAACGGGGCGGGACTGAATTCTGAGTCGCAGCAGACCGAAGAGCGTCTCCCTTTCATCCTCAAAGGACAGGAAAATTTCTTTGCCGTCCGAGGCATCATAGTCCATCCTGACCATATGAGGCTGGCCTATCTCCCATCCGGCCCGCGCCCGGTGGCCGTACTCTCGACATCTTATGCAATGGCACTCGATGGCGTCTTGCTTCATTTTCTCCCTGACGATATCCCGCAGCGAGTCCTTGAGTCCGGCGACGATGAACTTGGAGGGAATATCACGCAGCACTCGCGAAATCCTGACATACCCGGGGACAATAGACTTTATCCCGATGACCAGGTTGACCATCGTTTCATTGTCATAGGGTTGATAACGTCCCTCCCGGTACCATTTTTCCAGTTCGGTGCCCTCTACCACCATGGTAGGATATAGCTTCAGACCGTCAGGCTTGAAGCGTTCATCGGTGAAAAGCGTCTGGGACAGGCTGAGGTCTTTTTCAGGAGTCGAACCGGGGAGTCCCGGCATCCAGTGATAGTAAACTTTGAAACCGTGTTCCCGGAGCAGGGCGGTAGCCCTGACCACTTCCTCAACCCCGTGCCCCCTCCTTACCAGTCGGTAAATATCATCGTCAAGAGTCTGCACGCCGAGCTCGACCCGCGTGGCGCCGAACTCAAGCATTCGCTCTATCTCCGCCTGTCCGCACCAGTCCGGCCGGGTCTCGATACACAGTCCCGTGCAGCGGTGCGCAGCGGTCTCGTTGATTTTTCTGGCTTCTTCCAGCGTGGCCGATGCAACGCCGTTAAGTCCGTCATAGCAGTCCTTGATAAACTTATATTGATAATCGACAGGTTGGGCCAGAAAGGTGCCGCCCATGATGATAAGCTCTATTTTGTCCGTGGGGTGCCCCATTTCGGTAAATATCCTCAGGCGCAATTCCACCTGCTGCCCGGCATCATAATCGCACCTCCTGGCGCGCAGCACCGCCGGCGACTCCGGCGTATAGCTCTGCGGCGCATCGGGGTAAGTCGGGCAGTACAGGCACTGGCCGGGGCAGCTCATGGGCATGGTCATCACCGCCAGAGGCGTTACCCCGGATATGGTTCTTGCAAATTTCCTCATCTTACGCTTATATTAGATACATTAGATAAAGTAGACTAATATAAGTTTAACAGATATCAGCTTATGTCAACAATTATAAAGCCAACGCAGGGGGAGTCCAAGAGGGGCGAAGCCCCTCTTAAAAACACTCTCCCCTTCCCCTTGAGGGGAAGGGGATTAAGGGGATAGGGTGACCAGAGATATATTCAACCAGATAGCTTCGGGGTGGTATAACTTCCGGCACCGCACCATCTTCCGCAACGAGCTTGAGGCGCTGGCAAAGCGCTGGCGGCAGGGCCGCCTGCTCAATGTCGGCTGCGCCCACGGTCCCGATTTCATTCCATTCAAAAACAGCTTCGAGTTGTACGGAATCGATTTTTCCGACAGGATGCTGCAACTCGCCCGGAAGTACGCCGATAAATATAAATTCAGAGTTAATCTGGTGAATGCCGATGCCCGCTATCTTCCCTATACCGATGATTCATTCGACCACGCAATAGCCGTGGCTACCTACCACCATATTGAAGACGACGAGGAAAGATTAAGGGCATTAATGGAATTATGGCGCGTGCTCAAGCCCGGCGGCGAGGCGTTCATCACCGTGTGGAATAAATGGCAGCCCAGGTTCTGGCTGAAGACAAAAAACGTGCTGGTGCCCTGGCACAGCAAGGACAAGACCCTCTACCGCTATTACTACCTGTTCTCCTACCGCGAGCTGGAAGAACTGACACGCAAGGCCGGCTTCGAGGTGATCAGTTCATCACCGGAAAACAGGTACAATTTCCCGATAAAGACGTTTTCACGGAATATATGCATACTGGTGAGGAAACCTTCTTAATATCACCTCCCCACCTCCACCCAGAGCCTCTCCCCATCCGTAAAAAAGTCTATCGTGCCGTGTTCAGCGGTACAGTAGATATTATCAAAGCCGATTTTTTCCTCTAACCTGCTTAAAACCTCAGTATCCGGGTGGCCGAACCGATTATCGGCGCCGCAGCAGATAACCGCCGCCTGCGGACTGACCACTGCCAGGAAACCGGGAGTGGTAGAGGTATCCGAGCCGTGGTGACCTACCTTGAGGATGGTGGCAGTAAGGTCGGCCCGCTCCCTGATAAGCTCCCGCTCGGTCTCACTCATGATATCCCCGGTCAGCAGAAAGCTGATATCGCCGGCACTGAGACGCAGCACTACACTGTTGTTGTCCAAGTCCGATTCACTACCCGTTACGAGTTCCGGCAGGGGATTCAATATCCTGATAATAACGCCGTCACCCAGGTCGATTTGCTGTCCGGCACAGGCCACCGTGCTCTTTATCCCCTTTTCCGAAATAAGCCTCGACCACTCGTCGTACGAAGGCGAATTATAGCCCAGGTTCGGATAGATAACCTGCTTCACCTGATAGCGCCGCAGCACTTCCACCAGCCCGGCGAGGTGGTCCTGGTGGGGATGGGTCAATACCACCAGATCGATTGTCCTGTCCCAGAAAGGCATCCGGCTGCCGAGTCCCAGGATTATCTCCCGCGGACTGGGCCCGCCGTCGACCAGTATCTGCCTGTTCCCCTTCTGAATGAGGATGGCATCGCCCTCACCGACATCGAGAAAGCTGACATGAAGGTCGTCATCGGGCATGGTGGCAGCCGTATAAGAAACCAGCACCGCCACCACCAGCAGAGGTACGATAAGCCACTTCCCGAGGCCGGAAAGCCCGAAAGATATATTTAATCCTGCTTTCATACGGCCGGCCGTTCCCGACAACATGCCGCGTAACCTTTTACGATAACTATTCCACCAGATAGCCGCCGCGAGTACCGGATAATAGCCCCAGATAATAGCCGGGTGAATCGATTCGACCCCAACAGATGAAAGAGGAGATGAACCCAGTCCACCGACCACAAGTATCGTATACGACAGGAAGAGCCAGGCCAGCCAGCCGATAGCCTGGGCTACCGCCAGCGATGCCAGCCCCACTAAAGCCGCCAGAGCTCCGGTGACGATAATGCCCGGCAGGGCCGGCAAAGCCAGGAAGGTGGCCAGAGGCCCTACCAGTGAAATGATGCCGAAGTAATAGGCAACCACCGGCCAGATGGCGATGACGGCTCCCAGAGTAGCGCTCCAGGTATCGACGACAACATTCGCTGTAGAAACGAGAGCACCTTCCTCGCCCAGCGTTCTTGTGACCACACTCCTGCCCAGGTCGCGAAGAATCGGGAATATAAAGACCAGTCCGGTCATGGCCAGGAAACTCAACTGGAAGGAAGCATCACCCAGGATATAGGGATGTACGCCGACCATGATAGCCGCGGCGAAGGTCAGCGCCACCATGCCGCTGCGCTGCCTTCCCAGCGCCTCGGCGAGCAGGAACAGGCTGGCCATGATGGCGCCCCGCACCACCGGCGGATTCATGCCCGTAATTACGGTATAGAGCCAGACGGCGCCGAGCGCCAGCCAGACATAGAGGTAATACCGCCGCCCGAAGAGCCACAGGCCGACACCGAGCAGGATACCGGCCATGATGCCGAGATGCAGACCGGAAATCGCCAGGAGGTGGGCCGTACCGCTGCGGGAGAAATCATCTCTTAGCTCCTGGGGAATATTACCCCGTATTCCCAGCACCATGCCCTGAGCCAGCGATGCCTGTGGTTCGGGCAGCACCTGCGCCAGGGTTTGGGCTAGCCGTCCCCTCAGGGAATAGACCCAGGCCAGCGGCGTGAAACCCTGCCCCTTATCCAGCACCTCGATTTTCGGGTAGAGCATGGTAGTGTGGATACCCTGGTGCGCCAGATACCCCTGATAATCGAAGTCGTCCAGCTGTGGCGGCGTCTTCAGTTCTCCCGTTACCCGCAGCGCATTGCCATACTCATAGGCCGGGTAGCGGGGCACGAAAACCAGCACCGTTCCCTCGATATCGTGCCATTCTGAGTGCAGCTTAATTGCGGTGGTCGACAGGTTAAGGCGGGTATTATTGTCCCTGACATCGGGGTCGCCCGCTACCGTACCCCTGATTTCGGTAACGCCGAGGTCGTTATAGAAATGGACCTTACTGTCATTTATCGCGTAGAGGCTGGAATATGAATAAGCGGCCGCCGTTACGAAGATAATTATTCCGAGGCTGGTCAGGATAATTGGCTTCCGGTGTTGGCGGAAAAAGAAGAGCAGAGGCAGGGGGACGAGTCCGGCAAGGCCGAGTACCAGTGGCAAATTCAGCTTGTAGCCCAGAAAGATTCCGGCTACCCAGACACAGCTAAGATAGATAAGTACCAAAAGTCACTATCCTTAACATCAGTCGGCGACGGTGATAAGGTGTTTGATACGCTCGAAGGTAACGTCTCCCAATCCATCTACTTTAAGCAGCTCATTAATGTCACGAAACGTGCCATTTTGCTGTCGGTAATCAATAATTGCTTGAGCCCTCACCTCCCCTATTCCGGGCAATGCCGCCAGGAGCCACGCCTCCGCCATGCTGATATTAATTTTTTGCGGGGCATCTCCATCCTCCGGGACAGAAATGATAAGTTCAACACGGCTCAGGTCAGCGCCAGCGATAATACCTCCCGCTGCCTGTAGAACGTCTTCAATACCATCGCCGGCTTTCAGGGGATAAAAGCCCGGGTTATGGACCTCCCCACCGACATATATCCGACCCAGCGGTTCACTCTCAGGCGCTATAGATATCTCTATCGCCCCGCTCTGGCTGTATTTCGACCATATGACGGCGCCGCCGGTAATAATAATCGCACCCAGAAGGATAGCCGCCACAGTCCAGCCGTTGATAAACCTGCCCGCCCTCATGGATTGTCTCCCTGCACGCACTGTTGAGGTTTAATGTCTGTTCGCCATCTGACAAACTCGCCCTGACAATATAACAAACAGCGGACTTACGTCAAATGGGGAAATACCGACGACTGCAGTAATGAAGTATAACAAAGGAAGAAAGACAGGCGACCACAATAATTATATAATGTAAAACCTGGTTAACCGCCCCTCAGGGCGACCTTTAAAGCTTCCTTGGTCTCGGGGCTGGTGATAGCGATTATCTGGTCACCCGCCTGAAGGACAGTATTGGAAGCGGGCACATGGGCGTTGCCCTTACTGGGAATAATAAGCGCCAGCTTGCTTTCTTTGGGCAGGGAAAGTTCCTTGACCGCTTTACCCACCGTAGTGGATTCGGGTGCAATTTTAACATCGACGATTACCAGCCCTTTTTCATCAAGGGTCAGCAGTTCAGTCGCCGCGTGAGTCGGCACTTCCCGCTCTATCGCCTCAATTATGAGGTCGGTAGTACTGATAGTAACATCCACTCCAAGTTTCTTAAAGAGGGCAGCATTTTGCGGGTTGCGAAGACGAGCGATGGTGCGGGGTACGTTATGCTTGTGCTTGGCTACCTGGCAGGAAACCAGATTATCCTCATCGTCGCCGGTCACCGCCACCAGCATGTCCGCCCGGCCGGTACCAACCTCGGCCAGGGTAGACGCCTCGCATCCATCACCGCGAAAACAGACACTGCCCAACTCGTCGGTGATGGTCTTACAGATGCGGACGTCCTTTTCCAACACAAGGACCTCATGGCCTTCACTAAGCAGCGCCTTGAGCAGGTAATAACCCAGGCGGCCGCCGCCAATGACTATAATATACATGCTTTCACCTCAGTCTTCTGCCTTCTCTCCCGTCTTTTCTATCTTTTCCTTTAACAACTGGGCAAATACCTTGGTGGGGCTAATCGTTTCCATACCGAGAGCGCTGTACATCTCTTCGCGAAGCGGGTCGTAGATACGGCACATTACCCTGGGTACGTTGAATACATGTTTGGCTATCTGGCAAGACATGACATTACGGTTATCGCCCTGTGTCAGGGCAACGAAGATATCCGCTTCCTCGATACCGGCTCTTTTCTGGGCCTCCTCATCAATACCATTGCCGAATAGGGCCGTACCGCCAAAAGAAGACGGCAACCTGCGGAAACTATACGTATCATTATCCAGGACGGTGACCTCGTTACCTTCTTCGTCCATCAATGAGGCGAGCCTGGCACCGACTCGCCCGCATCCCATAATCACTATTTTCATAAGAAAATCCGACTCCGCGCTATTATTGATTTACTGCTGGTAGAGTATAACCGGACAGGGGGAATTTTTCAACACATAAGGCACAACATCCCCCAGACTAAACTGCCCGAAATGCCTCTTATAAGTAATACCCATTAAAATAAGGTCGACGCCCCTTTCCACAGCTTCATCCACTATGGCCGGGCCAATCTCTCTGGCTTGAAGGACATCGGCCTCAACTTCGTAGTCTTCCCCTTCGGCGACGCTTTCAACGCTATCGAGCACATTCTCGGCTTTTTGAATCTCAGAATCGATTTCGGCATCCAGCGGCAGGGCGCGCTTGATAGCCACCACGGAGACCGCCCATACCTTACCTTTATCTTTCTTGGCCAGTCGGCAGGCCAGCTTCATGGCTTCTTCATCCGCCTCGCTGCCGACTACTGGTACAAGAACCTTTTTAAATTCCATTAACTGCTTCGTCCTATTTTTGTTCGATAGTGGCTATTATAACCCTATTGATAAAAATCTACAATACCTTTTTGGTGTTTTTTTTACTTCTCCCGCTTTTATTTTCCATTCTTCCGATGTTTTACGCATAGTCTTCGCCGATAGAGACAATTTGACATCTCTTCACGGGCCTGAAGGCTTTTGTTTGAGTTCTCCTATCTGGGTATTTACAATCCGCACCGTAGTGTCTCTGAGCAACTCTAACTCATCGACAGACAAGCTTTCCAGCTGCTCCAGATTATACTGGAGGACACCTACAATCTCCCGCGAAGGGCGCCGCCTGGGGAGCATGAAGTAGGCATAGACCGTACCGATTATCGCACCAAAAAAGGCAACCGTACTGAGGATTGACCAAATTGAACCGATTAATATCCCGGTGGCAGTAATCGGTCCCGGACTGTTAGCCCCCTGCGTTTGCATAGCCGTGAAGGTCCACCATAATGCATACCCATAAGAATTTATCTGTGCATTTGCTCCCCGCTCCGCTAGATAAACACCCCAGGAGAATAGTAACCAAAGCCCGACAAGCGCCAAAATCATTGGTATTAAAGGCGTTTCGGTGGCTATCCGCCTAATAAATCTGAAAACCCCCGGGATGTCCGGCGCGATGCGGAGCCTTCGGCGGGGCCTCCGCCTGCGGATACGGAGCACCTTGTCCCCCTTTTGCTGCTGTGTTAGCTGTTCCGGTGTTTCTTTGTCTTCCATCACTAATGACCTCCCTTTCCCGATTTTACTTTACAGGCTCACTTCCGTATATATACAATTGAGTTATTTTATGCCTTTAGCTTTTTACTGTCAAATACTATATTTCTCCCTTTACATACTTGACATTTGGTTTATTATTTACTATAATATGGCCAATTGGCACTTTTGTCACCGGGATTAAGGTAATATGATAATCAAGACCAGAGTCTTTGAAATGGCAAATGGAAAATACCATAACCTGTCCGATTTAGCCAGGGCAATGGGGCTATCGGTAAGCCAGGTCTATCGTGTACGTGAAGGTAAACGCGGTATTAATGAAAAATTCATCATCGGTGCCAAAAAGGCCTTTCCCGACTCCAGACTCGACGAACTCTTTTACTTTAATGCCGGTCAATCATCGGGAAATTTGGCGGAGGCATCTGCCACCAGCCGCTACAACCACATCGTTCAGCGCTTCACCGCCATGGAATTCTAAAAAAACTGAAAAAGGGACAACCGTCCTCTAAATTTCGGTACCAGTATCCTCAGGCTCCACTTTGCGCAATGTGTCCATGCTGTCCATATGGTCGATATATATCTTCCCGTCCAGATGGTCGGTTTCATGCTCCAAGGCCTGAGCCAGGAGCCCTTCCGCTTTTATCCGGATTTCCTTCCCATCCAGGCCGAGTCCTTTCGCCGTAACCGTTTCCGCCCGGTACAATTCGCCTATATAGCCGGGGATGCTGAGGCAGCCTTCGCTTACCAGGCGCTGGCCCTTCCGGCGTACTATCTCCGGGTTTATCAGGATAATGTCTTCTTGTTC
>JAGLTT010000001.1 GCA_023135135.1 Dehalococcoidales bacterium | reverse complement strand
GGGATTTATAAGAAAAGGAGCAAAATAATCTTTGAACATGTTTATCTATAGATTAATTATAAGGAGGAAGTAATGAAAAGGTTTCTTTTAATTCCATTGGCAATTGTAATGGTTAGTGCCTTGATTTTAGGTAGTTGCGCCGAAGAGGCACCGGCACCGGCGCCTGCCCCAACCCCGGCCCCAGCCCCGGCACCAGCACCCGCCGGGCCCGTAGAGCTAAAAGTTGCTAACTTCTTTCCTGCCCCGGCTGGACAATCCACATTGCTAGAAGAGTTTTGTCTTGAACTAGAAGAGCGTACCGATGGCCGGGTACAGGTTGATTACTTTGCTGGCGGCACCTTGCTTGGACCTCCGACGATGTTTCAAGGGGTACTTGACGGAACTGCCGATATAGGCTATTCCCACGTTTTTTACACCCCAGATCGCATGCCGGTTACCGAAGGTCTCGGTTTGCCCCTCGGCTACACCACTGCCTGGGTAGGCGGTCATGTTATGAATGATTTTATGGAAAAGTTCGGACCCCTCCCGGAATGGGATGGTTTGAAAATTCTCTGGATGAATGCCACCGACCCCAGCGCCATAGCCACGCGTGATACGCCAATACGCACGCTGGAGGACATGAAAGGGCTAACCCTAAGAGCCCCCGGGCTTGTTGGTGAGATTATTACCGCACTGGGTGGAACCCCGATTGGGTTACCAATGACAGAGGTTTATGATGCCATCGCCAAAGGCGAGATTGATGGGGAGGCTTCAAACTGGGAAACACTCTTTGCCTTCAAGTTTGCTGAGGTTGTCAACTACACGACTTCGATATGGCAAATCACCCACCCCTACCCCTTCTATTGCGTGATGAACGGGGACATCTACAATAGCTTGCCGGATGACATTAAAGAGACTTTTGACGCCCTGGTTGGGGAGTACAAGGAGCGGTCGCAGTTGATGTGGAATACCGCAGACTACCTCGGCAAATCGGCTGGTGAGAAAAACGATGTAGAGTTTATTACCCTTTCCGAAGCTGAGGTAGCAAAGTTCAAGGCAGCTGTCGAACCGGTAATAGATAACTGGATAGCAAAGATGGTGGACGCTGGGTACTCCCAGGCAGAGGTCCAAGGCTGGATTGACTTCATACGGGAGCGAATTGAATTCTGGACAGAAAGACAGGTAGCATGGCACATCAAGTCAGCCGTCGGGCCTCCAGAGGTGTTAGATTAAGCTTCTGATAGGGTAAATATGTTCTACTACTACCCTAGGTGAGACCCTCTAATGGTTGGGTGCGGGGGCTTAAAGCCCCCGCACCCGCCAAGACTGATGAGTGGGGCTCAGTGTTAGGAAAATTTGAAAAGTTCAATAATCGGTTAAGCGGCTGGTTTGAGTGGATAGGTGTGGCTGGGCTGCTGGCGATGATGCTTGTCAACCTCATCGATGTCACCGGGAATAAGCTCTTTAACTCGCCTCTCTTTGGTGCTATGGACTTGCTCCAGTTTTCCCAGGGCGTGGCTATTGCTTTTGCCTGCGCTGCCACCTTAATTGTTGGCCGGCATGTCCAGGTAGAGTTTTTGGTTACCAGGCTGCCCAATCGTGGCAAAGCCATTATCGAGAGCATTGATCTTCTTCTCGGATTAGGGCTCTTCGTTCTGATTGTTTGGCAAGTTTCTTTGCTTGGCTATTACTATCAAGCCGGAGGGGAGACGACCTACACGATTCACATACCCCGTTCACTTCCCGCCTATGGGATTGCCCTGGCCAGCATCCCGGTGTGTCTGGTGTTCTTGCAGAGGTTTCTTAGCTCACTAACCAAGGTGGGTAAAAGATGAGCCCGGAGGTCGCCGGCATTGTTGGCATCGTTGTTCTTATCCTCGTGTTTCTTTTAAGAGTGCCGGTCGCCTTCGCTATGGCCCTGGTCGGGCTGGTCGGCTTTGCTTACCTATCTGGTGCAGAAACAGCACTTAGTCTTCTAGCCCGAGATATCTTCGATAAATTTACCTCTTACCCCTTAAGTGCTATTCCCATGTTTATCCTCATGGGTTCCTTCGCCTTCGCTGCCGGAATCAGCCGGAGGCTTTTTGACACAGCCTATTACTGGGTAGGGCAGTACCGCGGCGGTCTGACCATGGCTACCGTGCTTGGCTGCGCCGGTTTTGCTGCCGTATGCGGTTCGTCGACGGCCACAGCGGCGACCATGGGCAAGGTAGCGCTCCCGGAGATGAAGAGGTATAACTACGATGATAAACTGGCCACCGGTACTGTCGCCGCCGCCGGCACGCTGGGTGTTCTTATCCCGCCGAGCACCATCCTCCTTGTCTACGGGTATCTTACCCAGGAGTCAATAGGCAAACTTTTCATCGCCGGGTTATTGCCGGGGATACTTCTTAGCGCATTTTTTGTCGCCACGGTTTTCTTCATCTGCTTGCGCAATCCTGCCTCCGGTCCCCCTGGAGCACCCACCAGCTGGAGGAGGAAGGCAGTGTCACTTACCGGAGTTATTGAGGCCATGATTTTATTCGGTCTGGTCATCGGGGGGTTATTTGCCGGCTGGTTCAGCCCCACCAAGGCCGGGGCGATTGGAGCCGCCGGGGCTCTGGTCATCGGTCTAGTCAGGCGTGAGATTAGCTGGCGAGCATTTTGGGAGGCTAGTAAGGATGCCGTGCGAACGTCCTGCATGGTTTTATTCATTATTACCGGGGCGGTAATCTTTGGTCACTTTATGGCTATATCCAAGATACCTTTCGTGTTAGCTGACTGGATAGCGGGGCTTCCTCTGCCACCAATGGGCGTTATCGGGGTCATAGCCTTAATATTTTTCATAGGCGGCTTCTTTATGGATGCCATGGCTCTCATCGTTCTCCTCGTCCCCATCATCTTCCCCGTACTTATCGCCCTCGACGTTGACCTGATATGGTTTGGGGTGATAATAGTCCTGGTGGGCGAGATGGGTGTAATCACGCCGCCGGTAGGGGTGAATGTCTTTGTAATTAAAGGAATTGCCCCGGATATACCCATTGAGACTATCTTTAAGGGGATATTCCCCTTCCTGGCCGCACTGATTATTTGTACGATTATACTAATAGCTTTTCCCCAGATTGCCACTTTCCTGCCGAGTTACATCACCTATTAAAGTCCGGTTCTACTACGGCGAAACCGAATCGGGAACATCATCACTTTACGATTGGCTACGTTTTCTGATAAAATATATGTGGAAAACAGGGTCGTTTACTTTCAGCGGTTGAGACGGCTGTTTTATCATTAATACCAATTCATAATTTCCACTATTACATAAGTCAAACTATAAGAAAAGGAGATGTTTGTATGGCAGAGAAGAAAAACGCCGTAATTGTCGGCGGAGGAACGAGCAAATTCGGAGTCAGGCAGGCCCATCTGCTCGATATGATTCAGGAGGCGATGAAAGCCTGCTCCGATGACATTCCCGCACTGAAACCAACGGATATTGACGGTCTTATCGTAGCCACGACCATGGCAGGGAGGCACTCCTCGGCATTGAACACAGCCCCTCTCGTCGTACACCGGCTGGGACTGAGTCCGACCGCTATCTGTATTCGCTTGGACACGCTGTGCGCGGGCTCTAACTCCGCAATTATCGTCGCCAAGGGTCTGGTAGAGAGTGGTATGGCCGAGGCAATCCTGGTAACCGGCGCGGAGAAGGTATATATGCCCCAGCGATGGGAGACCAACTATACCCAGTTGATGGTCAACGACCACGACTGGGATTCCGCTATGGGACTGGGAGTGCCGCCGCCTTTCTTTGCCATGATTGCCAAGATGCACATGAAGCGCTACGGGACGACCAAGGAGCAAATGGCTGCCGTATCCGTCACCAACTATACCTACGGCGAAGGTCATACCAAAGGACACTTTGCAGGAAGGTCTTTAACCATCGAGGGTGCACTGGAAGCCAGGATAATCGCCGACCCCTTCGGGCTCTATGATTGCTGCCCGCTTTCCGACGGAGCTTCGGCGGTTATCATAGCATCGGAAGAGAAAGCTAAAGAGCTGACGGACAGGCCGCCGGTATATATTCGTGGCACGGGACAGCATGCTTCCCACAGCATGTCGGCCGGCTGGCCGGGGGAAACGCTGGCCGAATGGACACATCTGAAAGTAGCCGCCGAAGTGGCATTTAAGAATGCCAGGCTTACCCCCAAAGATATCGATGTCGCTCAGACGCACGACTGCTTTACTATCTCCGAAATCATTGAGCTTGAAGAGCTTGGTTTCTGCCAGAAGGGTGAAGGCGGTGACTTTGTCGCATCGGGCGCTATTGACATTGATGGTGAAATTCCTACTAATACCGACGGCGGTCTACTTGTCTACGGGCACCCCTTCGGTGCGTCCGGCGCCCGGCAGTCGCTGGAAATCTGCAAGCAGCTACAGGGCAGAGCTATTCACCAGGTGAAAGACGCCGCCTTCGGTCTGGCTCACAACCTGAGCGGGACCTGCTCCCAGCATACCGTAGTCATCTACGGCAAGGAACCCGTTGATTAGAATACATCACAGTTTTATATAAGGAGAAAAGAAATGGCTGATGAAAATATGGCAGAGATTGTAGGAACGCCTGCCCTGGACGGCACCTATATATCTGAAATGGATATGTGGCCCTTCGAGTGCCAGGAGTTCAATCGTATCTATCCGTTTTACGAAAATCTACGGGCAGGCAAATTCACCACCACCAAATGCCAGAAATGCGGACACATTGCCTATCCTCCCGGCGTAATATGCCCCAAGTGCTGGTCTGATGAACTGGAGTGGGTGGAACTGCCGCAAAAAGCCAGGATAGTGACCTTCACGGAAACTCAGGCCGGCGCTCCCATCGGCTTCCCTTCCCCGATAATAATGGCCTGGCTTAACTTCGGCGAGGGAGCCCCTCTCAAGCACCTGCTGGCACGTATCGTCAACTGCAAAGAAGGTGAGCTAAATGAAGGGGACGAGGTGAAGTTCGTGGTCTTTGACGTTCCTTCTCACCCAATTGAGATAAAAAAAGAAACCAAGATATGCGACAGGGTTTACTATGCCTTCGAGCCGGTAAAATAAGGGGGGAATCCGATATCGCTCACCCTGAGCTTGTCGAAGGGTAGGCCCTCATGGTTCGACAGGCTCACCATGAACAGATAATATAGACTCTCCTGCAAAAGGCGATAAGCGATTAACCGGAGTGAATAATCTGGAAAGGGGCTGTAAGTCATGAAGGAAATTAAGAACGTCACCGTGCTCGGGGCGGGTGGTATGGGCGCGCAGATTGGCGCCCTGGCCGCCGAAGCCGGTTACAATGTGAAACTGCGTGATATCGAAGACAAATTCCTTAAAAATGGGCGCCAGATAATAGAGGCCAACTACGATAGAAGAATCAGCCGGGGCCGCCTGACGGAAGAGGCTAAGAAGGACTACATGAGCCGGATGACCTTCCTCGTCGACCTTAAAGAGGCGGTCAAGGATGCCGATATTATTATCGAAGCGGTGCCGGAGATAATGGACCTGAAAAAGAGCGTCCTGAAAGAAGTCACGGCTTTATGTCCCGACGACTGCGTTTTTGCGACGAATACATCTTCGTTAAGCATCGCCGAGATGTCCGAGGCCGGGAAAAAACCGGAAATGGTCGTGGGCACGCACTATTTCAATCCGCCCCATCGCATGACGCTGCTGGAAATCGTGCACGGAGAGAATACCAGTGAGGAAGCTATTAAGATAGCCGAGAAGGTAGCTATAGCCATGGGACGGGCCGTCGTCCATGTTAAAGACGTCCCGGGTTTCGTCGCCAACAGGATATTCTGCAACATGTCCAACGAGGCCGACTGGGCGCTGGCGCAGGGTGAAGCCAAGAGCCCCTTTGAAGTAGATTCGGCGATAAAGTATAAGCTGGGCCTGCCGATGGGCATGCTCGAGCTTCAGGACGCGCTCGGCGGCGGTTCCGTCGATACGCAGTTTCACGTCATGGAGTATTTTGGTGAGACGATGGGCAAGAGTTACGGCCCCGCTCCCGTACTCACCAAACTGTTTAAAGAAGGAAATTACGGTAAAAAGACCGGTAAGGGATACTATGACTGGTCGGAAGGCAAGACCAACGAAATACCGATGAATGCCGGCTATAATTTTGACCCTATAAGGGTGCTGGCGACGGCCGTTAACGAGGCCGCCAAGCTCATTGAAATGGATGCTACTACCCGCGATGAAATCGATACTGCCGTGCTCCTCGGCCTGAACTATCCTCGCGGTGTTCTCAGAATGGCCGACAGCACCGGACTGGACAAGATATTAGATGAACTAAATCGACTCTATAATAAATACGATAAAGAGGATAGATATAAACCCTGTTCCGTGATAACCGGGCTTGTAAAACAGGGAAAACTGGGAAGGAAGACCGGCAAGGGATTTTACACCTACGGGCCGGGAGAATACGAGTTCGTCAAGCTGGAAATTAACGATAAAGCTAAAGTAACCAAATTGATTCTGAATCGGCCCAACCGCGCCAATGCTTTTAACGCCGACTTCATGACGGAGATAAATAAGGCGCTCGATGAGATTGAGAAAGACGCAGCCGTGCAGTGCGTCGTTATCACCGGAGCCGGCGCCAACTTCTGCGGCGGCGCCGACGTCTCGGCATTTGCCAGCGGCCAGGTGAATGATGCCTTTAACTTCAGTGAAGCCCCACACGATGTATTTACCAGAATCGAAACGTATCCCAAGCCTGTAATCGCCGCTATCAACGGCGCGGCGATGGGCGGGGGACTGGAGCTCGCCCTGGCCTGCGATATCAGGATAATGAATACAACGGCGCAGCTGCGTCTTCCCGAGCTGACCCTGGGGCTGCTTCCCGGGGCGGGCGCCACGCAGCGTGTAGGACGTTTGATAGGATGGGCGCGGGCTAAAGAGATGGTGCTGCTGGCCGACCCGGTTATGGCCGAAAAAGCCCTCGACTGGGGGCTGGTGAATTTCACCGCCGAACCGGATAAATTCGAATCCCTGGTGGATGAAATAGCCGCCAAGTTGGCGAACGGTGCACCAATAGCCCAGAAGCTGGCTAAAGGACTGATGTATTACGGGGCCCAGGCCGACCAGCGGACGGCCCTGTACCTCGAAGCGGCAATATCAGGTGATATCGCCCTGACCGGAGACCTGAACGAGGGCCTGACGTCCATGAACTACCGCCGCCCGCCCAAATTTACCGGTAAGTAAGAGGCATATATAGTGGATTTTACGTTCACGCCTGAAGAAGAGGCTTTCCGTAAAGAGGTCGCCGCATTCCTGGAAAAGGAAGTACCTCAAGTGTACCGGGAAAAGCGGCTCACCTTCTTCGATATGTCCGCCCAGCCTGACTGGATAAAAGTCCACCGGGTCATGGCGGAGAAGCTGGGGGCAAAGGGGTGGATATCCAAGCACTGGCCCCGGGAATACGGCGGACAGGACGTGTCACCGTTTCACCGTCTCATTCTCCGGGAAGAACTGATCCGGTATCACTCGCCGGGCTATGACGCCATCGGCGCCGGCATTGTCGCTCCGGCTCTCATGCTCAAGGGTAGCGAAGAACAGAAAAAGCAACACCTGCCGGGTATCGCTTCCGGTAAGGAAATCTGGTGCGAGACCCTCAGCGAGCCGGGACACGGCTCCGACCTGGCTTCAATAGAAGTCTTCGCTAAAGAAGAGTCAGACTGCTTCGTTGTTAACGGGCAGAAGATATGGACGACCAACGGTCACTTCGCCGACTGGAATGCCCTGATAGTCAGGACCGACCGCGAGGCTGACCCGAACTACCGCGGGCTTACCTTTTTCCTTTTAGACATGAAAACGCCGGGGATAACGGTCAATCCCGTCATTAATATGGCTGGGCACCACGATTTTAACGAAGTCTTCTTCGATGATGTTCGTATTCCCAAAGAAAATATCGTCGGCGGCTTGAACAAGGGGTTTTACGTGGTCATGTCGCTGCTGGATTACGAACGTACGACCGACCCGGTTTACGCCATGGCCGGCACGTATCTCAGTGACCTGGCGGAATATGCGCGGGAGAACAGACTTCTCGACCCGTTGATGAAAAATCGTGTAGCCCAGCTAAGAGCCGACTATGAGATAGCGCGCCTGCATCATTATCGCGTGACCTGGATGCAGAGTCGAGACATGGTGCCGAATACCGAGTCGGCCATGAACAAGATGGTCAGCTTCGAGCTTCTCCAGCGGGTTTCGGAGTTCGGCATGGAGCTGACGGGTCAGTACAGCCAGCTCACCGAGGACTCGGCGCGTGTGCCCATGTACGGCAGGATACCGTCCTGTTACCTGCGCTCCTTCGGTCACAGTCTGGAACAGGGTACGTCCGAGATAGACCGGGATGTTATCGCCCAGCGGGGACTGGGCCTGCCTCGACTACGATAATAAGGGAAACCATTAAACGGAGGACAACCGTGGATTTTGCTCTTAATGAGCAGCAGGAAATGATGCAGACACTGGCCAGAGACTTTCTGACCGGTGAATATCCGGAAAAAGTCCTGAGGGCAATGGCCGCAGATGAAAAGGGCTACACGCCCGAACTGTGGAAAAAGCTGGCGGAAATGAACCTGCTGGGACTTTCCATTCCGGAGGAGTACGGAGGGGTGGGGGACTTCCTGGATTTAATCGTGGTGCTGGAAGAGATGGGACGCGTCTGTTTTTTGAATCCCTTTTTCTCCAGCGTTGTTCTGGGAGCTTCAGCCATCATTGAGGCGGGTAGCGAAAAGCAGAAACAGGAATACCTGCCCGGTATAGCCGAGGGTAAGACTATTATTACGCTGGCTTTGACAGAGGAGTCAGCGAAATACACTCCCGACGCTATTCAGACCAGAGCAACACCGCAGGGCAATGACTTTATTATCAACGGGACGAAACTCTTCGTGACCGATGCAAACGTAGCTGATTACCTGATTTGTGTCGCCAGAACCAGGGAAACAGATAATCCTCAAAATGGCATATCCCTGTTTATGGTTGACCTGAAAATGCCCGGAGTAAGCTGCAATCCGCTGAAAACGATATCCGGTGATAAGCAGGCTGAAGTAACTTTCGATAATGTTAAGGTGTCCGGGGATAATGTCCTTGGAGAGATAGATGAAGGCTGGCCCCGCGTGGAAAAGGTACTTCAAAAGGCTAATGTAGCCAGGTGCGCCGAGATGGTCGGTTTAGCCCAGCAGGCTTTGAATATGTCTCTGGACTACGCTAAAGAAAGGATAGCCTTCGGGCATCCTATCGGGGCTTTCCAGAGCATCCAGCACCGCTGCGCCGATATGCTCATCGATGTTGACGGTTCAAGATTCGCCACATATCAGGCTGGCTGGAGAATAAACGAGGGACTGCCGGCTGCCAGCGAGGCGGCAATAGCCAAAGCCTGGGTAAGCCAGGCCTGCCGCAGAGTAATGAACTCGGCTCACCAGGTGCACGGCGCCATCGGATTCACGGAAGACCATATCCTGCCTTTCTACACCAAGAAAGCCAGAGCCAGCGAATTCAGCTTCGGAGGCGTTGATTATCACCTGGAACAACTGGCGGTAGAGTATTAATTATTATTCGTCTTAATTTGTTTAGCCTCACCCCCTTAATCCCCCTCTATGATTCCCCGATGAAACCAGCAGCTTTGAACTGATACGCTTCCACGTGGTAAGATTGTGAACGATGAAGAACGATAGACACATGGTCGTTTTCCAGCCTTCGGGCGTACGTGGCAAAGTAGCTGATGGAGCTACTATTCTTGAGGCATCCCGGCAACTGGGCGCCGATATAGAGAGTGTTTGCGGCGGCAAGGGCACCTGCGGCAAGTGCAAGGTAAGAATCGAGAGAGGCTACTTCGCCAAATACGGAATATCGTCAAAGATATCCTCCGTTACCATGATTGGCGAAGGGAACGAGAAATTCCTGAGCAAGGCTCAACTACGCAAGAACTACCGGATGGCATGCCAGACTCGTATCAATGGTGATGTCGTCATTTTTGTTCCGGAAGAGAGCCGTAAGGGCCGTCAGGTCGTACGCAAGGAGGCCACGGCCCGGGATATCAAGCTCAAACCAGCCGTAAAGAAATACTATGTCGAACTCAAGAATGCCACCCTGCATGATACTCTCGGCGACTTGGAACGTATTCAAGAGGCACTTGCTGAAAAATACAGACTGCGCGACCTGACTATCGATTATCCTGTGCTGCTGAATTTACAGAACATCGTACGGGAGGGTAACTGGAAGGTTACCATATCGGTCTGGAACAAGAAAGAAATAATCGATATCGAGCCGGGACAGGTTACCAGAGGCTACGGACTGGCGGTCGATATCGGCACCACCACGGTAGCCGGCTATCTCTGCGACCTGACCACCGGCGAGGTACTGGCTACCAGCGCCATGATGAACCCGCAGGTAGCTTACGGCGAAGATGTAATGTCCCGCATCAGCTATGCCGTAAAGGGTAAAGGCGGCCTGAAACAGATGAACCGGGCTATTATTAAAGGACTCAACCAGATTGCCGGGCGGGCCGCGGCCAGGGTGGGTATAAAGCGCTCCGATATTATCGACATGGCCGTGGTCGGTAATACCTGCATGCACCACATATTTCTGAATATCGATCCCCGGCACCTCGGCAAGGCGCCTTTTGCACCGAGTGTGCATCACTCTCTGGATATCAAGGCCCGCGACCTGGGAATCAGGATTGCTCCGTGCGCTTATTTGCATGTCCTGCCGATAGAGGCCGGGTTCGTCGGCGCAGATAATGTCGGCGTGCTTATCGCCGAAGAGCCCTATAACCAGGACGAAATACTGCTGATTATAGATATCGGCACCAACGGAGAACTGATTCTGGGAAATCGGAAAAAGCTGCTTTCATCGTCATGCGCCACCGGGCCCGCCTTCGAGGGGGCGGAAATAAAGCACGGTATGCGCGCCGCTCCGGGAGCTATCGAGAAACTGAAGATAGACCCGGAAACCAGAGAAGTACAGTTCATGGTAATCGGCAACGAGCGCTGGAATACCGAGGTCAAGAATATCGGCGCCCGGGGCATTTGCGGCTCTGGGATATTCGATGCCGCCGCCCAGATGTTTTTGGCGGGGATTATCGATAAAGGCGGGCGTTTTAATTCCGGACTGCAATCGCCACGTTTACGAAAAAACGGCAACGAGCCGGAATTCGTTATTGCCCGGGCAGATGAAACAGCCATCGGCAATGATATCGTTATCTGCCAGAAAGACATCAGGGCGATACAGCTCGCCAAGGGCGCCATGTATTCCGGCGCTAAAATCATGATGAACCGACTCGGCATCGGCAAAATCGATAAAGTGATTCTGGCCGGGGCATTCGGAAGCTACATAGATAAGGAGTCGGCGGCGGCTATCGGACTTTTCCCCGACTGCGCCCCGGAAAATGTCTATGCCGTGGGCAATGCCGCCGGTGACGGCGCCCGCATGGCGCTCCTCAATACGGATAAAAGAAAAGAAGCCGATGTCATGGCCAGGCAGGTGGAGTACGTGGAACTAACCGTCGAGCCGGATTTTAATAATACATTCACCCAATCACTGTTATTTCCCCACGCCGAAGACAAATTTCCCCACCTGAAACACCTCCTGCCAAATAGTAAATCATTATAAAATCGCAAGGAGGGTAGGAAATGAAGCCACTGAAACAAGACCTGTCCATATATAGCAAGTTTGATTTTGAAAAGCAGCCTGTAGGCGTCAAGTTCCTGCCCAACAGGCCGGAAGGAATCGAGCAGCTGGATAAGACCCTGTCCTTCTGTGAAATGGCCAAGGAAGCACAGGAGAGGGGAACACCGTTTTACTTCGCGAAAGAGAATGAGAGTTGCTTTGGAAAAGCACTATTGGGAATGGAGGATTTACCCTCATTCGCTCAAGCCGGACAGATAGGGGTTAGACTCGAAATCTTCGGAGAGGCTCGGGCTAACAGCGACCTCTATCAACATCTTTATCTACTACCGAGGGGCATTGTTAACTATGTCGCTTTTTCCACACTGGACAAACTGGAATTCGAGCCGGACCTCTTAATCATTCTGGCTAATGCAAACCAGGCAGAAATCGTGTTGAGGGCAATGAGCTATTCCACAGGTGAGCTACGGGAGTCAAAGTCAACAGGTGTATTGGGATGCGCCTGGGTTTACAATTATCCATACCGGAGCGGCAAGGTGAATTTCACGGTTACCGGGCTGGCCTTTGGTATGAAATCGAAAGAAGTGTACGAAGCGGGGCAGATACTTATTTCTATCCCTTATAACTGGATACCGACTATAACACAGAACCTGAAGGAAATGAAATGGGTTCTCCCGTCATACACGGAGGGCAGGGAAAAGTTCCTGTTACGCGAGCGAAAGAACATAGATGAATTAGCCCGGGAGATGGAGAATCCCTAGACAGGAAAGGAGGTAAAAATGATAGCCGCAATAGTCAGATTCGAAGTGAAAGACGAGGTAAAGAAAGTTCTGGCCGATGTCAATGTGGCCAGAAAGCACATCCAGCAGGTGATTGAAGGCTGTAAGAAGGTTCCCGGAATGAAGGAGAAACTCTTCATTATGAATCCCAAAACATACGGGCAGGGTGCTACGTTGATATTCGACACACAGGAGAATTGGGAAGCATATCTAAAATCAGACCTTTATAAAACAACCGTCCTGGATATCTGCGAGGGAGAACCTAGAATAGAGGTCTACGTACATACTGCCAGTTTGACAAAGGGCGTGCTCCTCTAATCTAAGCCCAGTTCTTCAAATCATAGTAGCCCCTGGCAACACGATAGCGAGAAATTTGCTGCCCTCCAAGCCAGAGCTGTGTTATTTTAACATCCCTCAGGCATTTTTCATACGGGAAGTCTTCGGAGATTGCCATTGAACCCAATAGTTCGGCGCCTTTGTTGATTATCTCAACAGCAGTATCCGCGGCATAGACTCTTGCGGCTGTTGCTTTGGAGATGAACTCCGGAGTCCACGGCGGACCATATACGTCAAGATGGTCAAGCATGTAACCCAGGTTATAGATGCTTGCCCTCATCATCTCGATACCGATAGCCATATCGGCAATTATTCCGGCCGCCATGCTGTGCTGCCTGACCGGCTTGAATCCGCCCATGCGGGTGCCGGTATACTCAAGCACTATTTCAAAGGCGCGTTCAGCGATTCCCAGAGCCATGGTGGCCGAATGCCAGCCGGTTCCCGCGGATATGAAATGATAAAAATTAGCATCCATACCGGGACCGGCAAGTCGATATTCCTTGGGCACCCGAACGTTATCATAATGTACCGAACTGTTTATCGATGTTTTGAACAGCATCTTCTTTTCCGGTTTTCCAAATGAAAGTCCCGGGGTATCCCTGGGAACATATATCAGGGCAACGCCGTCATCTCCCGCTTTGGTGTCAGTGGTACAGATGGTCAAATAAACTTCCGCTATACCACCATTAGTGGGCCACGACTTGTTCCCGTTTATCACATACTCATCACCCTCAAGTTTAGCGGTCGTTTTAATCCCGGCGCCATCCAAAAGAGGATTCTCGGAATCAGCCCCCCCTGCTTCATCGGTCATGGAAAGGCAGGAGTATGCCAATTTCCCGCTGCAGAAGGGCGGGATAAACCTGTCCATGACAACCCTGTTCTCGGCTACTATCGCCGGTTTTAGAGTAAGGCCCCAGTTTATACCTGCGGAGAGACTTATCCCGCCATCGCCTTTAGCCAGTTCCTCGCAGATAATGCCAAGAGCGGTACTGGAGCCATCTCCCCCGCCGTATTCAGCAGGATACCCCGCCGCTTGAATCCCCATGTCGACAAGTTTCTGATGGACCTCCTCCACAAAATTGTAGTCTGTTTCCAGTTTCCTGGTATTGGGGATAATTTCTTTCTTGGTGAGATCCCTTACAGCCTCGCGAATCTGGCGGTCCTCGTCGGTCAAAAGGTGCTCTAAATTCATAAATCCTCTCCCTTAACTGTGCATTCAATAAAATACTACAGCTTTAATGGTAGTCATGAGCTGATTCCGCTTGATAAATGGCTTGTATTTAATATTTAATATATTTCTTCGCCCATCAGGGTATGGAATGCCGGGTTTACCATAGTGCTCCATTTAGCCGCGAAGTCCTGGAATGTCTTTGAAGGCATAGCTTCCTTGGCGAATAATTCCGGGTCTTTGATATGCAGAATACCGACATATTTATAAGGTATCTCACCCTTCATCGAGCCTGTTATTTTCACCATTTCGAACTTCTTAACCCCCGGCAGGCCGTCCAGCAACGGACCCTTCTCGTTAACGACATACTCCTTGTATTGCTCATCTGTAACATGGTCCGCCAGATTGTAAAGAATAATTTGCTTGGCCATTTTAATACCCCTTTCTTATAATTATTACCGTTAAGAGACTAGCTTATGCATGTCTCCTTGTCAATATTTACAGATTTTCAGGCCCATAATGTGATAATAGTCCTTTTGCCCCGCCACAGGTAAAGTGTTAGACTATAGAGTAGAAATATGAGTTACTCCGTTATCGAAGATAGCCTGGACAATCTTAACTCATACCGGGCAGATTCCACAAATACTCTCGACTGGCCTTCTGTGTTCGTTTTACCGGCCTGGATGAAGGTCTGGTGGCAAATATTCGGTTCCGGAAACGAACTGTACGTACGCACGGTGCGGCAGGGAGAGAAAATCGCCGGTATCGCCCCGCTAATGGTAAAAAGAGAAACGGCACTGCTCATCGGCGATACCGATGTCTGTGACTACCTGGACTTTGTGGTTACACCCGGCCTGGAAGATGACTTCTTCAACATGCTACTGGATGATTTAAAAGCTAACGGCATAAGCGACCTGGACATGAAGCACGTACGTCACGATTCCACGGTGCTTGCCAACCTGGCAACTATTGCCGCTGACCGCGGGTATAAAGTCGTCAATACACAGGAAGATGTCTCCCTGGAGATGGACCTGCCGCCTGACTGGGACACATACCTGGAGTCATTAAGCTCCAAGCAACGTCACGAAGTAAGACGCAAGCTGAGAAGACTGGCAGAAGCGGGTGACGTGGAGCACCGCTTTGTTGAAGACGCTACGGCTGTTCCCGCTACCATGGACACCTTTTTCAAGATGTTCATCGAGAGCCGTAAGGATAAAGCCAACTTCATGACGGAACAGATGGAATCATTTTTCAGTTTGCTGGCCGAAACCATGGCCGGACTCGGCTTGTTGAAACTCGGGGTACTGAAGCTGGATACACAGCCGGTGGCGGAGATTATGTGCTTCGATTATAATAATTGTATATACCTTTATAACAGCGGCTATGACCCGGAATATACTCCCCTTAGCGCGGGACTGCTCAGTAAAGTCCTGGCGATTAAAGATAGCATCGAAAATGGCAAAAGCAGGTTCGACTTTCTCAAAGGCGGGGAAGCATATAAATATCATTTGGGAGGCCGGGAAATACCCCTGTACAGGTGCCAGATAACAATTAAATAGAATCGAGAGATAGTGAAATTCATGGATGAGAATAAATTGAGAATAGCCATGTTGAGCGCGCACAGCTGTCCGGTAGGCGACCTGGGAGCCAGGGATACCGGCGGCATGAGCGTTTATATCCGGGAGCTGGCTCACGAACTGGGTGAGCAGGGGCATTACGTGGATGTCTATACCCGTGCCCACGACCCCGCCGACCGCCAGATTGTCGAACTGGGACATCAGGCACGGCTTATTCACCTCAAGGCGGGGCAGGAAGAGACGATACACAAACTGGTCGTATATTCTTACCTGCCTGAATTTAACTGTAACCTGGAGAATTTCCGTAAGAACAACGGGCTTCAGTATGACCTCATTTTCAGCCATTACTGGCTCTCAGGATGGGCGGGGAAATACCTGCAGCAGTGGTGGCAGGTGCCTCACGTTGTCATGTTTCACACCCTGGGTGCCGTAAAAAACGCCATCGGCATCGGGGAAGATGCTTCCGAGCTTCGCATCGTCACGGAAAAGGAAGCGGTAGACGATTGCCAGCGCGTTATCGTGGCCACCGAGAGGGAAAAAGACGAACTTATACAACGCTACGGAGCCCTACCGGATAAAATTGGCATCGTACCCTGCGGGGTTAATATGGAGCTATTTAAACCTATAGACAGGACAATCGCCAGGCAGAAGCTGGGTATTACCGACGAATATATAGTACTGTTCGTAGGTAGAATCGACCCGTTAAAAGGCACCGACCGGCTTTTAAAGACAATGCCTCACCTGAATACTTATAAAAGCCTGCGACTGATAATAATCGGCGGCGACGAGTACAGTCGAAGTGAAGTGGAGAAATTACGAAAATTAACCGGGGAACTGGATATACAGGACAGGGTAACCTTTCAGGGGATGGTGAAGCAGGAGCAGCTGCCTTATTTTTACAGCGCCGCCGATGTGTGCGCGGTGCCTTCATATTACGAAAGTTTCGGACTGGTAGCCCTGGAGTCGTTAGCCTGCGGTACGCCGGTGGTGGCGACGGATGTCGGCGACCTTAAAAATATCATCAGGCAGGGTGAGACCGGCTACGTGGTAGATGAGAATACACCTCAAAATCTTGCCGATAGTATAAATTTACTCCTGTCAAGACCACTCCGGGATATGGAGTCCGCCTTCTCCGTAAGGGCGTCTATCAGCGGATATAGCTGGGAGAGTATTACCGATGGGATAATCGGAGAACTGCGCCTGGCGCTGAAAAGACAAATGGCGCCGGTGGCCTAACTTACCGACTTCTCGTACCACAGGTAACTTTTCTGTATTTTGAATCCTGTTGATTTATAAAGTGAAAGAGCCGCTTTATTCTCGGCATCCACCGTCAACCAGACATCACTTACACCCATATTTTTGATGTTGGCCAGTCCGGCCAGAAGCAATTTCCTGCCAATGCCCTTACCGCGATAATCCGGGTCGGAACCTATCATGAAAATGCGACCCTGCCCGCCGGAAGTGATTTCCGTCCAGCAGTAGCCGATGACATTATCCTCCTCGCAAACCAGGACGATATCATTCAGTGAACGGTGGCACAGGCTCATACTATAAGACATCGTCTCTATGGTTTCGGGATTGTATCCCCAGTGCTCGCCGAAGCTGCGATTTTGTATATGAGTCAGTATTTCCTCCTCACCTTCACGCAGATGGCGACAATCACAATAGGCCTTTTCCAACTCCTGCCGGTCTACACCGTTCAAGTCCAGTCTCAATTCCAGAAATCGGCGGACGCACTCGAATCCCAGCCTGGAAAGAACGGCTCCAGCGACGGCATTATCTTCGCTTATATTAACGTGGAGGACATCGGCACCCAGTTCTCTGGCGCGGCGTACGGCTGATTTCAGGAGTCTTTTGCCCAGTCCTTTCCAGCGGTGCTCAGGCTGGAGCCAGCAGTCGACTATCACTCGCTTAATATCCGGCTCCGGCAACATATCCATAAAGCCGATGATTTCGCCGTTCTTTTCCACAACCAGCAAATCAAGTTCAGCAGAAAAAGCGGGACGGGACAGCTTCTCCATGATAGCCTGTGGCGTGGCCGGCCGGCCGATAGGTTCCTGCCGTTCGGCTTCCTGATACACGAGGACGAAGAAATTAAAATCGGCGGGTCGGTAGTTCCTGATATTATAAGGGGAAACAGCCATGTCAGATTCGGAGACCTCTGACATAATTGTACCAAGTTGAGGAATGTTATACAATTATAGTATCCACCCTTAATCAAGGAGTTTTCACTTGTTATGGATAATCAGACATATTTAATGGTAGTGACGCCGCACCCCGATGATGCTGAATTCGGTGTCGCGGGTACGGTAGCCCGACTGACACGGGAGGGTAAAAAGGTTGTCTACGTGGTGTGTACCAATGGCGATAAAGGCACCAGCGACAGGAAGGTAAAACCGGAAGAGCTGGCAAAAATCCGTGAGCAGGAACAGATGGCGGCGGCCAAGCTTCTGGGCGTCAGCGATGTCGTCTTCCTGCGCTACCCTGACCAGAGCCTCGAAGACTCGGATGAGTTCCGTAAAGAACTGGTCCGGGTAATACGGCTTTACCAGCCTTACGCAGTGGTAACGGCAGACCCGTACCGCAAGTACATGTGGCATCGCGACCACCGTATCGCCGGGCAGGTGACGCTCGATGCCGTTTTCCCGTATGCCAGGGACTATCTTTCTTATCCGGAATTACTCGACGAGGGGCTGGAACCCCACAAGGTAAGAGAGATGTGGTTCTGGGCTTCAGACGACATCAACTATCGCCTGGACATTACGGATACTTTCGATACCAAGCTGACCGCCCTGGGCTGCCACAAGAGCCAGGTTAGCGATATTCCTCCGGAGATGCGAGAGCGAATGCGCGACTGGGCCAGGATGAACGCGGAGGGAGAGGACTTCGAGCTGGCCGAGGCGTTCCACCGCATCGAGATGCGATATTAGGAAGAAAGCCAGAGGACATCACCGCAGAGGTCGGGGCTGTGGGGACGGGAGGCGAAGACGGCATATTCTTCTTTAGCTTTTTTCACCGTGGTTATATTGCCATGACCAGGACAAATTACGGTATCATCAGGCAGCGTAAAAATCTTATCTGTAATAGAATCCACAATCTGCTTGAAATTATCCGGCGACCCTGTCCTGCCGGGCCCGCCGGGGAATATAGTATCGCCGGCGAACAGGTAGTTGCCGATTTTGAAGCATAAACCGCCCGGCGTATGACCCGGAGTATGCAGGACTTTGATTTCCAGATTTCCCAGCGCCATAATATCGCCATCATTCAACAATGTTTCCGGCGGCGTCCTCAGTGAACGAGAGTCGGAGGCATGGGCACTCAGCGGCACTTTAAGTCGAGACCTCAATTCAGCCAGAGCGCCAATGTGGTCGGAGTGGTCGTGCGTCAGCAGTATATATACGGGATTAGTATCCTTAAGGCTTACGACGATTTTATCCGCGCTGGCCGGGGCATCCACTACCAGGCTATCTCGCGTAAGGTGACAAACGACGATATAGGTATTGGTACCCCAGGGGCCCAGCTGCATTGTCTCAATACGGATATTGTCATCATTGACTATATCAGTCATAATCTCGCACTCCTGATTTATTGCCTATACGCAGGTCAATAGGTTAGTATAGATTATTACAATTATAGCATTTGATTGACAATGAGAGAAAGACTGGCCGGACTGACCTCCAACATACTTAATCCTTTTCTGTTGAGCTTTGTCGTAATCATACTGCTGGCCGTAGAGTCTACCGATAGCGCGAGCGAGGCCCTGAAATGGGCGCTAATCTCAATAGCCCTCAGCGTGCTGCCGGTCTTCGTAGTGATTATGTGCCTGGTACGACAAAAAAAGCTGGAAGGCTTTTTCGCCAATCCCCGCCAACAGAGAAACGGCATATACATTCTGGCAAGTGCCCTGGGAGTCATCGGCTGCGGCGTGATGTGGTATTTCAAAGCACCGGAACTACTGAGGGTGACGTTCATCGCCGGACTGGTGGCGATAGTCGTTTTCATGGTCATAAATCGCTTCTGGAAGATAAGTCTGCACACCGCCTTTATGTCCGCCTCGGTGACGATTGTCACGATTGTCTATGGCACCGCCGGGGTTCTTACGATATTACTGCTGCCTGCGTTAGCCTGGGCGAGAATCAGATTGAACCAGCATTCGCCGGCGCAGGTAGTTACCGGCGCGCTGCTATCGGCGGTAATCCTGCTGGTGATGTTCTGGGGATTCGGGGTTTTGTGATCAAGTCCTATCCAGAATATCTGTATCTTCCTCGCCGTTTTCTTCTTCCACTGCATCGCTCTCCTGCTGCAATACTGCCTCAAGCTGCTCCATGAGGCGCGCCGCGCGCGGGTAACCGATGTGCAGTCGACGCTGCAGGAAAGACGTGGAGATATTATCATGCTGCCTGGCCAGTTCTCTGGCCTGTTCCAGCAGAGGGTCACGCGGGTGCCCGCCGATGGTGCCGAACGGGGTGGTGGCTATAAGCGTCTCCATCTTTAGCTTATCCGGTTCCTCCTGCCGCTGGCTTCCCCAGAAATAGACAAGCCGGTCTATTTCATTATCGGATAGGAAGCAGCCCTGGAGACGCTTGGGCTTGGCCGCCTCGGTAGGCATGTACAGCATATCTCCCCGCCCCAGGAGTTTCTCGGCGCCGGCGCCATCGAGGATAGTGCGCGAGTCCACCTGCGAAGTAACGGCGAAACTGATACGCGTGGGAAAGTTAGCCTTGATGAGACCGGTAACCACATCTACCGAGGGACGCTGCGTCGCCACGACCAGATGAATCCCGGTGGCGCGTGCCAGCTGGGCCAACCGGCACAGGCTGGTCTCAACCTCGTCGTAGCCGGCCATCATTAAATCGGCCAGCTCGTCGATAAGTAAAACGAGGTAGGGCAGCTTCTCCTTACCCTCTTTATCTTTATTGTATCCCTCGATGTGACGCGCCCCGGATGCGGCCAGCTTCTGATAGCGCTGGTCCATTTCCTGTAAAAGCCAGCGCAGGGCGCCCATAGCTTTTGCGGTATCGACAATAACCGGAGTGGCCAGGTGGGGTATGCTGTTGTACTGTGTCAACTCGACTCTCTTGGGGTCCACCATGATGAATCGTACATCATTAGGCGTATTATGCATCATCAGGCAGCAGATAACGGTATTCAGACAGACCGTCTTGCCGCTACCCGTAGCTCCGGCAATCAGTAAGTGAGGCATCTTGGTGAGGTCACCGGCTATGGCCTCCCCACCGGCGCCTTTGCCAAGAGCCAGCGCCATTGTGGTCCTGGCATGCAGTTTCTGGAAAACACTGGTCTCAACCACCCCGCGCAGGCTGACCAGGTCCGAAATCGTATTGGGCACCTCGATACCGATAAAGGTCTTTCCCGGTACCGGGGCTTCAATCCTGATAGTGGGTGCCGCCAGAGCCAGTGCCATGTCATTAGCCAGGGAGCTAATCCTCTCCACTTTGACCCTGGTCTTGGACACCTCCTCCAGCCTTATCTGTACGTTACCGTCCCGGTCTCTTTCCTTGACTTCCCTATATTTCCTGTCCCAGCCGGGCTCTACACCGAACTGAGTAACGGTGGGGCCGGCATTAATCTGCACAACCTTGGACTCGACATTATAACTGGCCAGTGTTTCCTCGATAAGCTTGGCCCTTTGCAGGTTCTGGTCCTGGCTGAACTGGACTTCGGGAGAAGTGTCCAGTATATCGACGGGCGGTAAACGCCAGCCATCGACGACTTCCAAATCCGCCGACTGTCCGTACTTCTTCCAGACATCCTCGGCCACCTGCCGCAGTTCCTGTTTAGGCGATGGTTCGCTTGCGGCCGGTTTGACTTCAGCGAATTTGTCAGCAGCAG